>NZ_JAMXSG010000143.1:0-14606 GCF_024124365.1 Pseudonocardia sp. McavD-2-B | reverse complement strand
CCGCCACACCCGCGCCGTCGCCCTCACCCCGGCGGGGGCGGCGTTCCTGCCCCGGGCCCGCCGTGCCCTCGCCGCCGCGGACGAGGCCGTCGAGGCGGCGCGCGAGGCCGCCGCGGGCGGCACCGGCTCGGTCCGCCTCGGGTTCGCCGGACCCAGCTCCAACGCCTGGCTGTACCGGACCGCCCGCCGCTTCCGCGCGCACCGGCCGCAGGCCCGGCTGGTGCTGGTCACCGGCCGGTTCTCCGGCGAGCTGGCCGAGGATCTGCGCACCGACCGGGTCGACGCCGCGCTGATCCGCACCCCGGTCGACGACGACGGCCTCGTCGTCCACGAGATCGACCGGCACCGACTCGTCGCCGCGCTGCCCGAGGAGCACCCGCTCGCCGGGCGGGACACGATCGACCTGGCGGAGCTGGCCCACGACCCGTTCGTCACCTACCCGGTCCGGCGGATGGCGGTCATGCGCACGTCGGTCGACGCGGCCTGCCTGCACGCCGGGTTCCTGCCGCGCATAGAGCAGGAGGCTCCCGAGACGCACACCCTGCTGTCCCTGGTCGGGGCCGGTGTAGGGGTGGGGCTGGCGCTGGACGCGACGGCGGAGCTGCGCACACCGGGGGTGGTGCTGGTGCCGCTGACCGACCCGCCGGAGGTGCCGCTGGCGCTGGCGTGGAAGGCCGGTGCGGTGAACCCGGTGCTGGCGGGGCTGCTGGAGGCGGCCGGTGTGGGTGGGGCGGTCGTGCGGGGGGTCGGGTCGGTCTGACCCCTGCCCTCCCGCCCCACCCGCTCAGCCGGTGGCCCCGGCCCGGTGCGGTGTCCGCACGGTCAGCCCGGTCACCCGGGCCGGCTCGCCCACCTTCACCGGAATCCCCTCCTGTCGGGCCGCCACGTCGTGGCGGCATGATGGACGGTGCACCCTCCCGTCGCGTCAGGTGCAAGCCCCGGACGCCACGGTCCCGCCGCGACACGCCGGGGCCCGCGACACGCCGGTCACGGATTCACCCCCGCGGGTGGTCGGCCCCCGCCCACGGTCCGGTCGGGCGATCACCCTTCGCATCGGCCGCCCCGGACGTGGGGACGGAGGGTGTCCGGCGTCCTGGGAGAACCGGTTCCGTCCGTTTCACACCACACTTTTGGTACCCGTGGTGATCGGGTCACTCGTTGGTGTCGCTGCCGTATCCCCGCCGGTGAGCGGCTGCCTACTGTCCGCTTGCCGTGACGCACAGGCGTCCCGGTGGTGCTCACGGGAATCGTGAGACACGTCCGTCCCACCGGACACGATCGGGGAGAAAGACATGCGCAGGAAGCTTGCGGTCACCGGCGTCGCCGTCATCGCCACCATGGTCGCCTTCAGCCCGCTGGCGTCGGCTGCGCCCGCGCCGAAGGACGACGACGGTGACTCCTTCGTCCAGGACGTCGGCAACACCCGGGGCGACCAGTTCGGCCTGGTGAACCTCGACGACGTCAACGTCCTCAACAACGCCAACGTCTGCCCGGGCGTCAACGCGGCTCTCGGCAATGTCCTCGGGATCCTCGGCGGCGGGGCGGCGCAGAACCGCGACAACCCGACGTCCTGCGACTGATTCCCGACGACGGCCTCCGCCCCCTGCCTCCCGCCGCCACGGGACGCAGGGGGCGGTTCCGTCCTGCCCGACGCCGGCCGGGACTCAGTGGAAGACGTAGTCCGACGGCTCGACGCGCCGGGTGCGCTCGTCGTACTCGCGCATGTAGCCGGGCCAGTTGGTGACGATGCGCCCGGTGTCGTCGCGGTACCAGGAGTCGCAGCGGGTCCACGCGGTGCCGGGGAAGCGGGCCTGGACCTCCTCGTCGTAGGCCTGCTCGACCTCGGGTCGGACCTCCACGCCGGACGCGCCGCGGCGGGCCGCCTCCTGCAGGGCCTCGCGGACGTAGCGGACCTGGTGCTCCAGGTACCGGACGATCGAGCCGCCGGAGGTGTTGGTGTTCGGGCCGTAGAGCACGAACAGCGACGGGAACCCGGGGACGGTCATGCCGAGGTAGGCGTGCGCGCCGTCGGACCACTCGGTGCGCAGCGACCGTCCCCCCGGGCCGCTGATCTCCATCGGGAACATGAAGTCGGTCGCCGCGAACCCGGTGCCCCAGATGATCGTGTCGACCTCGTGCAGCGTGCCGTCCTCGGTGCGCACCCCGGTGGGCTCGACGGCCGCGATGCGCGACGTCTCGACCTCGACGTTGGGCCGCTGCAGCGCGGGCAGCCAGTGCGAGCTGAACAGGATGCGCTTGCAGCCGAAGGTGTAGTCCGGCCAGACCTTGCGGCGGACCTCGGGGTCGCGCAGCTGGGCCCGCATGAACAGCGTCGCGTAGAGCCGCCCCAGCCGGCCCCAGGTGGCGGGGTGGCGGATCATCAGCGTCAGTGCCTCGCAGTACTCGGTGATGAACCGGCGTCGCGCGGCCTGCAGGCCGGGCACCCGCGCGATCGCGGCCCGCCACCACGCCGGGAACCTCCGGTTCCGTCGCGGCAGGAACCAGTTCCCGGACCGCTGGAACACCGTCATGTGCCCCACCTCGGGGGCGATCGCCGGCACGAACTGCACGGCGCTGGCTCCGGTACCGATCACGGCGACGCGACGGCCGCGCAGGTCGTGGTCGTGGTCCCAGCGCGCGGAGTGGAACATCGTCCCGGCGAACGAGTCGACGCCGGGCAGGTCGGGGGACACCGGCCGGTTCAGCTGCCCGGTCGCGACGATCAGCACGTCGGGGGTCCAGGCGCGGCCGTCGTCGGCGGTGACCGTCCACGGTCCGTCGGCCTCGTCGCGCCTGGCGTCGACGATCCGCACACCGGTCTGCACCAGCTCGTCGACCCCGAACTCGGCGACGACGCCCCGCAGGTAGGCGAGGATCTCGGGCTGCGGTGAGCAGAGCCGCGACCAGTCGGTGCGCTGCGCGAACGAGTACGAGTACAGATGGCTCGGCACGTCGCAGGCGGCGCCCGGGTAGGTGTTGTGCAGCCAGGTACCGCCGATGCCGTCGGCGGCGTCGACGATCGTGACGTCGCGGATGCCGTGGGCCCGCAGCTCGATCGCGGCGGCGATGCCGCCGAACCCGGCGCCGACCACGAGAACGCTCGGTGCGTGCACGGGACCTCCCTGTCTCCGGAATGCAGCAGCGATCACCGTAGCGAGGCGGCCCGGGGCCCCGGGTGCCCGTCCCGGCCCGTGCGGGCCGTCTCCGACCTCACACGACGGGGCCGTGCGACCCGGCCCGCGACGGAGCACAGTGGAGGGCGAACGGCCGACACCGGGCCGGCCGGGAACGGAGCACAGTGATGAGCACCGTCGTCGTCGGCGTGGACGGATCGGACGCGGCCCTGGACGCCGTCGCGTGGGCGGCCCGCGAGGCCGCCGCCCGGCACGCCGACCTGCTGCTCGTGCAGGCCTTCGACGTGGCCGGGCTGTACGCGGACGCCGCCGTCGCGCCCCTGCTCGACGACGTCGAGGAGTCGATCCGCGAGGAGTCCCGTGCGACCCTCGACGCGGCCCGGCACGCCGCCGCGCAGGCCGCACCCGAGGTCGCGGTCGACCTCGCGGAGGACCGGCGGGCGCCGTCGACGGCACTGGTCGAGCGGTCCGCCACGGCGGAGCTGCTGGTACTCGGGTCCGCCGGGCACGGGGCGATGGGCACCGCGCTGGGGTCGGTGACCCTCGCCGTGGCCTCGCACGCGGGCTGCCCGGTCGTCGTCGTCCGCGGCACGTCGTCCGACGGGCCGGTCCTGGTCGGGATCGACGGCGGCCCGCTGTCCGACGTCGCGCTGGAGCACGCCTTCGCCGCGGCCGCCGAGCACGGCACCGGGCTGGTCGTCCTGCACGCCTGGCACGACGGCCGGTCCCCGGCCCTGCGTGCGACCGGTGCGTTCGACCGGCTGCGCGAGGCCGAGGAGCGGGCGCTGGCCGAGCGGCTCGCCGGCTGGTCGGAGCGCTATCCCGACGTCGCCGTCGAGCGGGTGATCGAGCGCGCCGAGCCGGGACGGGTGCTGGCCCAGCGCAGCGGGGCGGCGCGGCTGGTCGTCGTCGCCACCCGGGGGCGGGGCGGGTTCACCGGGCTGCTGCTCGGCTCGACCGGGCTCGCGCTGGTCCAGCGCGCGAACTGCCCGGTGATGCTGGTCGGGCCCGCCGCGACGGCCTGAGCGGCTACGACCGGAGCGCGGGGTCCAGCGCGGCGGTGAGCGCGGCGACCGTGACGTCGCCGCGGTACTGCTCGCCGTTGACGAACAGGGTCGGCGTGCCGCGCACGCCCGAGCGCACCGCCGCGTTGAACCCGGCCTCCACGCGGTCCTCCGCCAGCCGCGTCGCCGGCCAGACGACCCGGTCCGGCCGCACCCCCGCGGCGACGGCGTGCTCCCGCAGGTCGTCCTGGCGCAGCCGCGGCGGACCGGGGGCGAACAGGGTGTCGTGCATCTCCCAGAACCGGCCGTCGAACCCGGCCATCTCCGCGGCGAGGGCGGCTGCGATGGCGTGCGGGTGCACCTCGTGCAGCGGGAAGTGCCGGAACGCGAACCGCAGCCGCCCCTCGAAGCGGTCACGGACCTCCTCCAGCACCGGTGCGGCGTCGCGGCAGTAGGGGCACTCGAAGTCGCCGTACTCCACCAGCGTCAGCTCGGCCTCGGGCGGGCCCAGGACGTGGTCGTACGGTCCGACGGGCGGGTCCAGGCTGATGGCGGCCTCCTCGTCGTGACCCGCGCAGGGCAGGATCAGCACATGGCGGTGGTGACCCTAGCCGAGCGCGGCGATCTCTCCGATGCCGCGAGGCGCTTCCTCGGGACCGAGTCCGGATCGGCGGTCCTGCTGGTCGGGGCGGCCGTCGTCGCGCTGCTGTGGGCCAACCTCGGCGGCGGGTACGAGACGTTCTGGCACACCCCGCTGGCCGTGTCGTTCGGGGAGTCCGCGCTCGACCTGGACCTGCGGCACTGGGTCAACGACGGCCTCATGGTGCTGTTCTTCCTCTCCGTCGGGCTCGAGATCGCCCGCGAGACGACGCTGGGCGAGCTGCGCGGGGTCCGCGCCCTGGCCGCACCCGCCGCGGCCGCGCTCGGTGGACTCGTCGTGCCCGCGCTGTTCTTCCTCGCGCTCAACGCCGGTGGCGAGGCGGCGGGTGCCTGGGGGATCGCGATCTCCACCGACACCGCGGTGATGCTGGGTGTGCTCGCGCTGCTCGGGCCGCGCTGCCCCGACCAGCTGCGGGTGTTCCTGCTGGCACTGGCCATCGTCGACGACATCGGCGCGGTGCTGGCCATCGCGCTGTTCTACACCGACGAGGTCGACCTGCTCGCGCTGCTCGTCGCCGTGGTGCTGCTCGCCGGGCTGCTCGCGCTGCGCTGGGTGCGGTTCTGGCGGACGCCGTTCTACGCCGTCGCCGGGATCCTGTGCTGGGTCGCGGTGCTGCGGTCGGGGGTGCACCCCAGCGTCGTCGGCGTGGCGCTCGGGCTGCTGGTCAACGCCTACGCGCCGCGTCGCACCGAGATGGTCGAGGCCGTCCGGATCGGGAAGAACTTCCTGCTCGACCCCACCCCGGAGCGGGCCCGCACCGCCCGCGCGGTCGCGGTCGCCGCCGTCTCCCCGAACGAACGGCTCCAGCAGGCCATCCAGCCGTGGAGCAGCTACGTCATCGTGCCGCTGTTCGTGCTCGCCAACGCCGGTGTGGTGCTGTCGTCGGAGACCCTGTCGGCCGCGGCGACGTCGATGCTCACCTGGGGCATCGTGCTCGGCCTGGTCGTGGGCAAGCCGATCGGCGTCGCCGCCGCGACCTGGATCGCGCTGCGCACCGGGCTGGGCCGGGTGCCCGACACGCTGCGCTGGGGTCAGCTGATGGGCGGTGCCGCGCTGTCGGGCATCGGGTTCACCGTCGCCCTGTTCGTCACCGAGCTCGCGCTCACCGACGAGCTGCTCGTCGCCGAAGCCAAGATCGGGATCCTGGCAGGGTCGGTCCTGGCCGCGCTGTCGGGCTGGCTGGTGTTCCGGCTGGCCGGGGAGCGGGGCGGGCAGTGCGCGCCGAGCGGGCTGCCGACGCTGCCGCCGCGGCCCTGGCGCCCGGTCGACTGATCTGCGTGGTCCTACGGAGGCCCCGCCGCCCGGGATCCGGGCACGGTGGCCGGGACCGACGGAAGGAGACTGCCGTGCACGGTGCACTGCGTGCGATCCCGGTCGGCCTCGTCGCGGGGCTCTGCGCGGCCGTACTCGTCTACCACCTGATCGGTGACGTGAGCGCGGCGTCGGCGCTCGCGGAGGGGATCCGGGCCCACGAGCCGCCCGTGGTGGGGTGGCCGGGCGCTCTGCTCGCGGCGGCGGGACTGGGCGGATGCGGGACCGCGGTCGTCCGCGGGTGGGCCCTGGCCTCACCGGTGGTGCTGTGCGTCCTGGCGGGCCTGCTGGTCGGGTGGGCCGGACGCGTCATGACGGCGGCGTCGATCGGCGCGAACATCGGCGGCGGTCTGATGCTGGGGTTCGGGCTGCCGCTCGCCGGGCTGCTGGTCCTCGCCGCGGTGGTCACCGCGGGCGTCGTCGCGCGGCGCCGCGCTCAGAGCGAGGCGAGCACGTCGAAGTCCGACCCGTCGGCGACGGCCAGGTAGATCCGCTGCTCGGTGCGGCCGTCGCGCACGGTCACCGGTCCGCGGGGGCCGACGTAGCGGCAGTCGGCGGCCGCCTCGGACAGCCGCACGGGGTCGGTGCAGCCGACCCGGTTGACCAGCGCGGCGAGGACCCCGACGCCCTCATAGCAGGACTCACCGGGTGCGCTCGGCCGCGCGCCGGGGCCGAAGCGGCGGGCGTAGCGGGCGCCGAAGGCGAGGCTCTCGGCGGTCGGCACGGCCTCGAACCAGCCCGCGGCGGTGAACACGTCCCGCACCGCGCCGGGGCCTGTCGCGCAGAGCATGCTCTCGTCCATCAGCGGCGAGAAGCGCGCGAACCGGTCCTCCATCCCGCGCCGGGCGAACTCCCGGTGGAACGCGACGGCGTCGGACCCGACGAGCAGGGTCAGGACCCCGTCGACGTCCAGGTCCGCCAGGTCGTCGAGGACGGCGCCGTGGTCGGTGGTGCCGAGCGGCACGAACCGCTCGTGCTCCAGCGTCGGCCCGCCGGGTGCGCCCAGCGCGGCCCGCGCCCGGTCCAGCGAGCGCCGCGGCCACCGGTAGTCGTTGCCGACGACCGCCCAGCGCCGCACCCCGATCTCGTCCGCCATCCAGCGCAGTGCCGGCGTGACCTGGATGTCCGGTGTCTCGCCGATCGGAACGACGCCCGGGGTCGTCTCCCCACCCTCGTACAGCGCGGTGAACACGTAGGGCACCACCCCGCGCAGCGCGGTCGCCAGCCGGACCCGCACCGGGGACAGGTGCCACCCGACGACGGCGTCGATCACCCCGGTGCGCGCCGCCTGCCCGACCGCCGCCGCGACCTGTGCCGGTGGCCCCGAGCCGTCGAGGATCCGCAGGTGGACGGGGCGGCCGAGGACGCCACCGGTCGCGTTGAGCTCCTCGACGGCCAGCCGCGCGCACAGGACGCACGACGGGCCGTACATGCCCTCGGAACCGGCCGACGGCACGACCAGACCCACGGTGAACGGCGGGTTCGGAGTCGACGGCATCGGGCGCACCCCCACGGAGGCTTCGACTCGGGCAACACCGCGGCGGGACGGGGGGTTCCCGCCGTCACACCCGCGGGCGCACGTTCCTTCGGCCCTGGCCGCGCCGCCCGCCGAGGTGTGGCCGTGGACGTCGCGCTGCGGGTGGCCGCCGTCGAGGCCGGCGCCCACCCGGTGGGCTCCCGGGGGCAGTGACGCATCCGCGCACCCGTCCGGGTGGTCGGGGCCCGGCGTGCCGCTCGGCTCCCGCCTGCCGGCCCGATGCCTGGCAGGGTGGTCGGCCCAGAGGCGCTGAGCCGACCGGACCCGAAAGGACCTCGATGTCGCAGCCGTACACCTCCGACTCCAGCCGGATCGCGGCGATCCTCGCGCACCTCTCGGCGCCGATCGCCGCGATCCTCAGCGCCGGGCTGCTGAGCCTGGTCGGCCCGCTGCTGGTCTGGCTGGTGAAGAAGGACGACCCGTTCGCGCGGCGGGCCGCCGCCGGGGCGTTCAACTTCAACCTGTCGTTCTGGGTGCTGTTCATCCTCTGCTGGATCCTGATCTTCACCGTGGTCGGGATCGTGGTGGCGCTGCCGCTGATGCTCGTGCTGTTCGTGGTCTCCGCGTGGTGCCATATCAAGGGCGCGGTGCGGGCGTCGAACGACCGGCCCTACGACTACCCGTTCCAGCTGCGCGTGCTGTCCTGAGCGGGGTGGCCCTCAGGCGGCGTGGGCGGGAGTGAACGTCTCCCGGTGGATCAGGCGGGGGGCCATGCGGCGACGCTTGAACGCCCTGACCCCGGCCTCGACCATCCCCGGTGGCCCGCAGAGCCAGCCCGACCAGCCCCGGGCCGATCCGACGTCGTCCAGGAACAGGTCGGTCGGGAGTCCGGTGCGGTAGAACGTGCCGTCGGGCGGGCTCTCGTGGGAGAGCACGGGAACGACGTTGACGTTCGGGTGAGTCTCGGACAGACGGGTCAGGAGGTCCAGGTCGTAGAGATCGGCCGCACCGCGGACCCCGTGGTAGAGCAGGATCTCACGGCCCGGTCGACGGGCCAGTGCGGTCCTGACGACGCCCAGCAGGGGGGCCAGCCCCGTGCCGCCCCCGATCAGCACCATCGGCTCGCCGCCGTCGTCGTCCTCCGGGTCGAGGAAGAAGTCGCCCAGGGGCCCCGCGGCCCGGACCCGGTCGCCGACGGCGAGCCCGTCGAAGATCCAGCGTTCGGTGGCCGTCCCCCCGGGGACGAGGCGTACGTGCAGCTCCAGGACCTGGTCGTCGTCGGCGACGTTCGCCAGCGAGTACTGCCGACGAGCACCCGAGCCCGGGACCGTGAGCTCCACGTACTGTCCCGCGTGGAAGGCGAGCGGTTCGGCCAGATCCAGCCGCACCCGGCGGGTGTCCCGCGCCATGTCCTCGATGTCGACGACGACGGCGTCCAGATCACGCAGGGGGTGGGTCCGACGCCCCGCGCTCCCGCCGCCCGGCCCCGACGGTGCGACCTCCGCGTCGGAGCGGAGCCGGGCCTGGCAGGCGAGCGCCAGACCGGCGGCCCGCTCGTCCTCGGTCAACGTGCCGAGCGGCGAGTCCCGGTGGTCGACCTCGCCGCTCAGCACGCGCACCTTGCAGGTGCCGCAGGTGCCCTGGTTGCACGAGTTCGGCATCCACGCCCCGGCGCGGAGGAACGCGTCGAGGACCGACTGGTCCGGCCCGCACGCCACCCTCCGGCCGGAGACGGTCGCGGTGAACGCCATGCCCTCACACCTCCCACACGGTGTGCAGGGTGGTCGGACCACGGAATCCCCATCCCCAGAACTCGACGTCGGACGACGTGTCGCGTTCCAGGTTCGGGATGGCCTCGAGCAGCTCCTCGAGCGCGATGCGCATGACGTGGTTGGCGTAGTAGATCCCGGCGCAGGCGTGGTTGCCCGCCCCGAAGGCCAGGTGCGGGAGCGGGGGCCGGTCGATGTCGAACCGGGTCGGCGCCGCGTACCGGTCGTCGTCGTGGTTGGCGGAACCGTAGGAGAGGATGACCGGGGTGCCGGCCGGGAGGTCCACGCCCGTGACCGTCACGGGCCGGGTCGAGATGCGTGCGGTGGCCGACCAGATCGGCGACGTCCAGCGCATCCCCTCCGAGACCGCTCGCGGGATCAACGCGGGGTCGTCGACGACCCGCTCCATCTGCTCGGGCTCGCCGAACAGCCCGACGAGGGTGGACGCGATCCCGTGTCCGGGCTCCTGCATCGCGCCGAGCAGGTACACGTAGACGGTCGGATAGATGTACTCGCGGTCGCGGGTGCGCCCGGGGGGCATGCCGTCGTGCAGCCAGTGGGAGATCGCGCTGTCGTCGGGGTGGGTGATCCAGTGGTCGATCAGTGGGTCGACCACGGCCTGGATCTCGGCCTTCGCCCGGTCACCCTCGACGAAGCCCTCGGGGTTGGCGAACTCGCCGCTCTCGGTCATGGCCGCGTTGGTGAACGAGCGGTTGAGCTTCGCGAACCAGTCGCGCAGGACGTCGGACTCCACGTCGTGGAGCCCGAGGAGGTCACCGAGGGACCGCACACTGACCGGTTCGCAGTACTGCGCGACCAGCTCGGCGCGGCCGTCGTTCTCGAAGCTCTCCAGGTAGCGGCGGGCGATGGGACGGACGAGGTCCTCGACGTAGCGGTCGACCTCGACCGGTTGCAACGCGGGCTCGACCATCCCGCGCAGGTCGGCGTGGACGTCCCCGTTGACCCCGATGATCGCCGGGTGGCCGAAGGTGCGCCCGCCCGCCGGGGTGATGACGGCCTCGAAGGCGGCGCTCGTGGCCACCTCGCGGCAGACCTCCTCGGTGGACGCCACGTAGGAGCCCAGTACCGGGACGTAGGCGAGTGGTGCCTCGGCACGCAGACGCTCGTAGGTCGCGTACGGGTTCCGCTCGAGGTCGGACATCGTCACGTCGTCCAGCCACGAGAGGTCCGGGGTGCGGGCGTCGTTCACCGCCGTCATGGGGGTGGCTCCTTCACTGCGTCGGTTCGGGACGGCGAGAAGGTAGGCGGGGTCGTCGGGGGCTGACGACACCGATCGCGCGGTTTCGGTACGGATCGCGCGAGGAGTTCGAACGTGATCGGTGTCGGATACGATCGAGGGCATGGCCGCACACAGGGGTGCGCCACCTCGGGACTGGGACCAGGTGTCGCAGAGCGTCGCTGACGTGTACTTCCCGCACGAGCTGACGCCCATCGGCCCTGGGAGCAGGCCTCGCCTCACCCTGCAGACACTCGATCTCGGCCCGGTTCTCCTCGGCTACGTCGGCTGGGGAGCCGACATCGCCATCGACTGCGACTATCCCGGGGCGTACGAGGTCAACATCCCGTTGACCGGTCACTTCGTCAGCCAGACCCGTCGCGGATCGATGACCTCCGTCTCCGGCCAGGCGGCGGTCTTCCGGGCCGACAGCGCGTGCCGGATCACGCACTGGGACGCGACGTGCACCGTGCTGGGGGTCAAGTTCGACCGCACCTGGCTCGACCTCGAGGCGGAACGCGTGCTGGGCAGCGACCCCGTCCGGGTCGCCGGTGTCCTGCCCGACCAGCTCGATCTCGACCGGGGTGGAGGTGAGGACTGGCGGAGACTCGTCAACAGTCTCGCCAGCCACCTTCGTCGCCCGTCGCTGTTCGCCGGCTCTCCCGTGGTCTCCGAGCAGCTGGCCGGCGCGGTGGCCGCAGGGTTCCTGCTGACGAGCTGCCCCGACCTGGGCACCGGGTCGCCCGCGCGGCCGCGCACCGTGTCCCGGGTCGTGGACGCGGTTCGTGACGACCCGGCCCGGCCCTGGACCGTGGCGGACATGGCGGTCCTCGGGGGCACCACCGTGCGACGACTGCAGGAGGGCTTCCAGGAGTGGATCGGATGCTCCCCGATGGAGCACCTCACGACCGTCCGCCTGCAACGGGCGAAGACGGATCTGGAGAGCCGGACGTCGCACTCGGTCAGCGATGTCGCGGCGAACTGGGGGTTCTCGAGTCCGAGCCGGTTCGCAGCCGCATTCCGCCGTCGCTACGGCCTGTCGCCCTCGGAGTTCCGTCGGTACCACCGCCACGGCGGCTCCCACTGAGCACGTCGCCGCTGCGGGGGACGGCCGGACCACGGCTCGGTGCGGGCGCCGGCCGGGACCACCGGCCGTTGCCGGACGCTGTCGGATGCCGCTGTCGACCGCTTCCGGACCGCCGCGCACGGTGCCGTCTCCGCTGGTCGGGGTGGCGGGATTTGAACCCACGGCCCCTCGCTCCCAAATCGCGCCGGAACGGTCTCGCTCTGGATCTCCTGGTCGTCTGACCTGCGGAAGTAGTCGCGCGAGACGACTCCGGACGGCGGCGTACAGCGCCCCGTTGCTACAGAACTGCTACATGCCGACCGCCGTCGAGCCGCAGCCCTGATCCGTCGGGCTGCCCACTGACGGCGGCCATCCGCGTACGCCCGCACGCCGCCGGAACCCACGTGGCTCCGGCGGTGATGCCGGCGTGCCCAGACGACGGTTCAGCCTGCCCGCGAGACGGCCTCCGCGAGAGGCCACGCCGTGCAGCACACCCCATCCACGTACCCGGGTCCCGACGCGTCGCGGACCGCCCCCGATGCCGGCACAAAGAACGACACAGCCGACCCGTCCCTGTCGTCGGTGGCGGCCGTGGGAGCCGTGGCCGGGCCGCAGGCGCGGGCCGGAGGCAGGAGCGTCTGCGGGGCGGACGCGAGCGGACCGGCCGCGGCCCCGGCGGCAGCCGCGGGCCGGCCTGGGCTTGTTCTATGTGCCATATCGGGCCGGGACCCCGAACCGCCTCGGCCTCCGGACACGGTGGAGGAGCTGTGGTCCCCGGCGTTCCCCTCGCCGGAGCTCGTCGACGCCGCAGCCGCGCTGCTGCCCGCCGTCCGCGAGCACTCGGGCACCCTCGCCGAGGGACCGCGCTGGGAACTGACGGTCGGTCCGGGCATGTTCGCCGTCGGTACCCGTGACTGGGCGCGCGCCGAACGCACCGCGCAGCGTCAGGCCGAGGTACAGCGCAAGGACGTGGACCTGGCGGTCGGCCAGCACCTCGCGACCGGCGAGTGGGGCGATCCGCCGCCGCGGATGAGGATCACCGGCTGGTCGCGGAAGTCGCGGGCACGGATGGTGCGACGGCTCTGCGAACTGGACTACACCCCGCTCTACGCCGGTGGTCGGCTCCCGGCGATGGTCACGCTGACCTACCCCGGGGACTGGGAGACGGTCGTCCCCACCGGTCCCGTGCTGAAGCAGCACATGAAGGCGCTGCGCAAGCGGTACCTGCGGGCGTGGGGCGAGGACTGGGCGTGCGTGTGGAAGCTGGAGTTCCAGCGGCGTGGGGCACCGCACGTGCACATGCTGTGCACTCCGCCGCACGGCCAGGCCGCCACGACCGGGGAGCGATTCCATGTCTGGCTGTCGCGGGTCTGGGCTGAGGTCGTCGATCACCCGGATCCCGAGCAGCGGCGACGGCACGAGCTGGCCGGTACGGCGCTGGACTACCGGGAGGGCCTGCGCGCGACGGATCCGCGCCGGGTCGCGGCGTACTTCTGCAAGCACGGGATGCTCGTGGCGAAGGAGTACCAGCACCAGGTACCTGAGCTGTGGCAGGAACCCGGCCGCGGGCCGGGGCGGTTCTGGGGCGTGTGGAACCTCGACCGCGCCACCCGCACTCTCGCCGTCAGCCCTGCCACTGGGGTACATGCCGGACGGATCGCGCGGCGTTGGGCTCGTGCTCAGGGCCGGGCGCAGCAGACCTGGAAGATGCGGGTGGAGCAGTCGACCGGCCGTGTCCGGTACCGGCGCTCCCGGTCACGGGTGAAGCTGATGACCAACGGCGGGCGGGGCTGGATCGCTGTCAACAACGGACCGGCGTTCGCCGCCGGCCTCGCGCGCTATCTCGATCAACTCGACCACTGCTCAACAGGAACACGGCTGTCTTCTGTCTCCCCGTCGGCCAGGTCCCCCGAGAGCACCTCCGGTGGGCAGGTCCAGGTGGAGCACCCGACGCGCTGAACGACCTGGACCTGCCCACCGGAGGTGCTACCGCCGCAGGTGGCCGGCGGGGAGACACCCCCTCCCCGGAGGTCGCCCGGGGTGTGGGGCGCGGCGAGCGCCCCACAAGTACCGGTTATCGGCGATCACTCGGATGGCTTATCGCAATGGCTCCCCAAAGCCCTGTAGATGTTTACCTCCACGCTCCTGGAGGTTCTGTGTCGCAAGTCGAGGACGCCGTCGTCGAAGCGTTTCGGAGTGCTCTTTCGTCGAAAGAAGCGGTTCCTGACGATTTGATCGAACCGCTCGTTGAGGCGTTGATCGAACGTCAGTCCAAGGCGGAGACTCTGGTGAAGCTGATTGACTCGAAGGTGCGGCCGCAGATCTGATGTTGAAAATTGCAAACATCTCAATTCGTGAATTTCGAGGAATTCGGGAGCTGGACCTTGATCTGAGTTGCAAACCGTTTGCTGTCTGGGGGCCGAACGGCTCCGGTAAAAGTGGCGTAATTGATGCCATTGATTTTGCTCTCACCGGAAGTGTTTCCCGCTTGACGGGGGCCGGGTCAGGCGGGGTCACGCTGCTTCGTCATGGTCCGCACGTTCACAGTCGTGACGCTCCGGTCAAGGCAGAAGTCTCGCTTGAGATCGTAACGACCAGTGGTGGTCGGCGGGCAGTGCTTCGTCGCGATGTTCGTTCACCGAAGACCTTTACACTCACGCCCGAGATTGCAGAGGTGCGGGAGGCCGTGGAGCGGGTGGCCTCACATCCCGAACTAACCCTAGCGCGCCGTGACATTATCAAGTTTGTTACCGCAGAGGCTGGAGAGCGCTCCAAAGAGGTTCAAGCGCTTCTCAAGCTCGAGAAGCTAAGTCAAGCACGCTTGGACTCAACCGGTCAGCGCAACACCCCACAGGTAGTTGATCATGATAGGGGTGGGCGATGGCACGCTTGGGCAGGCCGGGGATGTCCGATGAGGACCGCACTGATCTGTGGGTCCGTTGGGGGC
>NZ_JAMXSG010000142.1:0-14634 GCF_024124365.1 Pseudonocardia sp. McavD-2-B | reverse complement strand
GCCGCCGCGGTCGCCGCGCTGCGGCCGGTCGCCGTGATCGCCGGCGGCCCCGGCACGGGCAAGACGACGACGGTCGCGGCCCTGCTCGCCGTCCTGCACGACCTGCACCGCGCGACCGCCCCGCCCGGGGCACCGGGTCTGCGGGTGGCGCTCGCCGCGCCGACCGGGAAGGCCGCGGCACGGCTGACCCAGTCCGTCGCCGAGGCCCACGGGCGGCTGCCGGAGACCGACCGGGCCGCCGTCGCGGGGGCGACGGCGTCGACGCTGCACCGGCTGCTGGGCTCGCGGGGCACCTCGGGCCGGTTCCGCCACCACCGGGGCAACCGGCTGCCGCACGACGTCGTGGTCGTCGACGAGACGTCGATGGTGTCGCTGACGATGATGGCGCGGCTGCTGGAGGCCGTCCGGCCGGACGCCCGGCTGGTGCTGGTCGGGGACCCGGACCAGCTCGCGTCGGTGGAGGCCGGTGCGGTGCTCGGCGACCTCGCCGCCGCGGGCGGCCGGGCCGAGCCCGCCCTGCAGGACGCGCTGAGCGCCTGCGGGGCGTTCTGCGTGGACCGGCCCGTGCCGGCCTCCGGCGCCGCGGGCGCCCCCGCGCCCGCCGAGCCGGGCCCGCCCGTCGTGGTGCGCAACGGGGTGGTGCGGCTGGAGCGCAACTGGCGCTTCGACGGCACGATCGCGGACTTCGCGGCGGCCGTGCAGGGCGACGACCCCGACACCGCCGTCGCGCTGCTGCGCCGCGGCGCGGCCGACCTGTCCTTCGTCGACGGCGACGCGGCCGAGCTCGAGCCGCGCCGGCTGGACACGTTCCGCCAGGACGTGACCCGGGCCGCGGTGGACGTGATCGGGGCCGCCGAGGCCGGGGACGCCGAGCAGGCGTTGCGGGTGCTCGACGACCATCGCGTCCTCTGCGCGCACCGCCGCGGCCCGCACGGGGTGACCCGGTGGACCGCGGAGATCGAGCGATGGATCGAGACCGAGCGTCCCGGCTTCGCCGCCGAGGCCCCCTGGTACCCGGGCCGCCCGCTGCTGGTCACCACGAACGACTACGACCTGGGCCTGTTCAACGGTGACACCGGCGTGGTGGTCCGGACCGCGTCGGGGCGCCGCGCGGTGTTCGCCCGGGACAACGCCCCGGTCGCATTCGAACCGGCACGCCTCGGCGGCGTCGGCACCGTCCACGCGATGACGGTGCACCGCAGCCAGGGCAGCCAGTTCAAGCGGATCACCGTGGTGCTCCCGCCCGCGGACTCGCCGCTGATGACCCGCGAGCTGCTCTACACCGCCGTCACCCGGGCCAAGGAGTCCGTGCGGATCATCGGCACCGAGGAAGCGGTACGCGCCGCGATCGGCCGCCCGGCCGGCCGCGCGAGCGGTCTGCAGCAGCGGCTCGGGACCTGAGGTCCCGAGGCGGCGCGGGCACCGTCACGCGGCGGGCGGGGCCTGCTGCTTCTGCCTGCGGCTCGCCTGGACCGACACGAACACGACCAGCGCCAGGCTGATCCACAACGCGTACTTGTCGACGGCGAGCACCACGTCGACGGCGTCCTGCCCGAGGCCGAAGCCGAGCCCGGCGACGAGCCCGGTGATCAGCGCGGCGCCGATCGCGTCGAAGAGCAGGAACGTCGCGAGCCGCATCCTCCCCAGGCCGGCGACCGCGAACACCGCGGCGGCCGGGATGCCGGGCAGCGCGGCCGCGACGACGGCGATCGGCATCGCCCACCGCGGCCAGCTGCGGATCCGGCCGACGAACCGCTTCGCGAGGTCACCGGGCGCCCACAGCGCGACGATCTTCTCGCCCCACCGGCGCCCGGCCAGCCAGAACAGCCAGTCGAACTTGATCATTCCGAACACCCCGGCGGTGATGACGACCCACAGGTCCGCCTCGCCGATCCGGGCGAACGCCGCGCCCGCGCCGACCGCGGAGAGGCTGCCGGTGACCGCGGCGAGCCACACCGGGTGCGACGCCAGCAGGAACGGCCGCAGCGGCATCGTCACCAGCATGAACACGAGCAGGCCGAGCGTGGAGAAGACGAGCACCTTGTCGCCGCGCGACATCGGGTGGTCCCACGGCATCGCGTCGCGCCAGGCCTGCTTGCCCGCCTCGATCTCCTCCGGGCTGTAGTCGCGCCGCCACCACCGGGTCCGTGCGGGAGCCGCTCCGGGGTCGGCCGGGGCGGATCCGTCCCCGTGGTCCGCGGCGGACCCGCCGTCCCCCGTCGGTGCGGCCCGCCGGGTGTGGTCGCTCGTCATCGTCGTCCCCCTCGTCCGATGGCGTTCCATCGGAACACGACCCTAGGCGGGCCGGGGTACGGCCGGATCCGCAGCGAGGACGAGATGCCCACCGTGCCCGTCCTCGTCCGGGCGGAGGAGGACACCGCTCGGCGGCGGGCCGCGGCGCGGCTACGCTCGCGCCCGTGCCGCCGTCCGTCACACCGGCCGACGGGCCGTCGCTCGACGCCCCTGTCACCCTGCGCCCGTTGGTGCGGGCCGACCTGGCCCTCCTGCGGCGCTGGCTGGCCGCGCCGCACGTGCACCGGTGGTGGTTCCACGAGACCACCGACGAGGCGCTCGAACGCGACTTCGGGGCGGGGCTGTGCGGGGAGGAACCGGGCGAGGACCTCGTCGCCGAGCTCGGTGGTGTCCCGGTCGGGCTCGTCCAGCGCGCCCGCTGGCACGACTACCCCGAGGAGGTCGCCGCGATCGCGCCGATCCTGACGATCCCGGACGGTGCGCTGACCGTCGACTACCTCATCGGGCCGGTGGAGCTGACCGGGCGCGGGCTGGGCCCGCGGATCATCGCCGCCGCCGTCGCCGAGGGCTGGGAGCGCTACCCGGAGGCGACGGCGGTGGTCGTCCCGGTCGCGGCGGGCAACCGCGCGTCGTGCCGGGCGCTGGAGAAGGCCGGTTTCCGCCGGGTCGCGACCGGGGAGCTGCCCCCGGACAACCCGGCCGACCCTCCGCTGGCCCACGTGCACCGGCTCGACCGGCCGGCCCGTCTGGGATGATCCCCGCGTGCCTCCCGTGACCAGCGCCGGACTCCTGCTGCACCGGGCCGGGCCGGGCGGCCCTGAGGTGCTGCTCGGCCACATGGGTGGGCCGTTCTGGGCCCGCAAGGACGACCATGCCTGGTCGATGCCCAAGGGCGAGCACGGCCCCGATGAGAACCCGCTCGACGCCGCCCGCCGCGAGTTCACCGAGGAGATCGGCGCCCCGCCGCCCGACGGCGAGCCGGTCGGGCTCGGCACGGTCCGCCAGTCCCGCAAGTCCGTCACCGCCTTCGCGCTGGACGGGTCCGGCTTCACCGGCGCCGACGCCGTCGCCGACCGTCCCGACGACGGCAGCTGGGTCGAGCTGGAGTGGCCGCCCCGCTCCGGGCGCACCCTCCGCTTCCCCGAGCTGGACCGCGCCGCGTGGTTCGACCTCACCACCGCCCGGGAGAAGATCGTGAAGGGGCAGGTGCCGCTGCTGGACAGGTTGGCCGAGCTGCTCGGCGGGTAGTCGACCGCCATGGCGAGCAGCATCAAGGACGACGAGATGTACGAGCGCCTCCGCGAGGAGGGCAACTCCAAGGAGAAGTCCGCGCGGATCGCGAACGCCGCGGCCGCCGAGGGACGCGACACCGTCGGCAAGCGGGGCGGCGAGCACGGAGACTACGAGAACCAGTCCAAGGACGAGCTCTACGCCCAGGCGCAGAAGGTCGGCATCGAGGGCCGCTCGGACATGACCAAGGACGAGCTGATCGAGGCCCTGCGGAAGCACTGACCGGCGGCCTGGCAGGGTCGCGGGCATGAGCCGCCGCCACGACCACGACGCCGGGGGCGACCCCGGGACCCTCGCCCGCAAGGCCGAGCTGCGCGACGAGGTGTGGACCGCGCTGACCGAGCAGAAGGCCGCGCGGTTCCCCGGGGCGCGCAACCGGATCTCGAACTTCGTCGGGGCCGAGGCCGCGGCGCGCCGGCTGCGCGAGTTCGACGTGTGGCGGGCCGCCCGCACCGTGAAGTCCAACCCGGACTCCGCGCAGCTCCCGGTGCGCCGGTACGCGCTGGAGGACGGCAAGACCGTCTACATGGCCGTCCCGAAGCTGGCCGAGGCCGACCCGTTCTTCCTGCTCGACCCGGACGACCTCGCCGACCCGCCGCGCCTGGCGGTGTCGATCAAGAACGCCACCCGGTCGGCGCGCCGGGTCGCCGTCGCGGACCTGGAGCCGGTCGACCTCGTCGTCACCGGCTGCGTTGCGGTCGGCGCCGACGGGGCGCGGCTGGGCAAGGGCGGCGGGTTCGCCGACCTGGAGTTCGCACTGGCCCGCGAGGCCGGACTGATCTCCGACGACACGCTGGTCGTCACCACGGTCCACGAGCTGCAGCTACGCGACGCCGGGGTGATCCCGTGGGCCTCGCACGACGCCCCGGTGGACCTGGTCGTCACCCCGGACCGGGTGGTCGACTGCCGCGAGCACCGGCGGTCCCGCCCGGACGGCGGCATCGTCTGGGACTCGCTCACCGAGGACAAGATCGCGGCCATCCCGCTGCTGGGTCGGCTGCGCGAGGAGGCACGCGCATGAGGATCGTCTGCGAGCGCGGGGACATCACCGAGGCCCGGGTCGACGCCGTCGTCAACGCCGCCAACTCCGGCCTGCGCGGCGGGGGTGGCGTCGACGGCGCCATCCACCGGCGTGGCGGGCCCGCGATCCTCGCCGAGTGCGAGCGGCTGCGCGCCGTCGACCTGCCCGACGGGCTCCCCACCGGACAGGCCGTCGCGACGACCGCCGGGGACCTGCCCGCCCGCTGGGTGATCCACACCGTCGGACCGGTGTACGCGCGGCGAGTGGACCGCTCGGCGCTGCTGGCGAGCGCCTACCGCGAGTCGCTGCGGGTCGCCGACTCCCTCGGCGCCCGGACCGTCGCGTTCCCCGCTGTCTCGGCCGGGGTCTACGGGTGGCCGGTCGCCGACGCCGCCCGGATCGCCGTCGCCACCGTCCGCGAGGTCGCCGAGGCGGGCACCGCGGTGACCGAGGTCCGGTTCGTCCTGTTCAGCGACGACGTCCTCGCCGCGTTCGAGACCGCCCTAGGCTGATCCCATGATCACCGTGAACGGCCACACCCCGCAGGTCCACGAGCAGGCCTGGGTGGCGCCCGGCGCCGTGCTCGCCGGCGAGGTGAGCGTCGGTCCGGAGACCGGGATCTGGTACACGTGCGTGATCCGGGCCGACCTCGCACCGATCACCCTCGGCGCCCGCACCAACGTCCAGGACGGCTCCGTCCTGCACGCCGACCCCGGCTTCCCCGCAACCATCGGCGACGGCGTCACCATCGGCCACCGCGCCGTCGTGCACGGCTGCACCGTCGAGGACGACGTGCTGATCGGCATGGGCGCGGTACTCATGAACGGGGTGCACGTCGGCGCCGGGTCGCTGATCGCCGCGGGCGCGGTGCTCACCCAGGGCACGGTCGTACCGCCCGGGTCGCTGGTCGCCGGGGTGCCGGGAAAGGTACGCCGCGAGCTCGGCGAGGCCGAACGGAACTCGATCCCGCTGTCGGCCGCCGCCTACGTCCACCTGCTGGGCCTGCACCGCGACGCGAACGCCTGACCCACCGGTCGCCGGTGCCCCGACCCCACACGATCCGGTCCCCCGGTCACCGGCCCGCCGGGCCACTCGCGGCCCCGCACACCGGTCCGCTCGCCGGGCCGGAGAACGCGCGCCCGATCGAGCGCGCGTTCTCCGGTTCGGCGCACATGAACGGGACGCGGGACCGGCGCCTGGACCGGCCGCGGGAGCGACGCGTGAACGGAGCGACGCGTCGACCGGGGCGACGGATGCGGGATGACCGGAGGACTGCGGCGTCAGCGCCCGGTCAGCCGGGCGGCGAGCGTCGCGACGCCGTCCCCCGTCAGCCGGTCCAGCACGGCCGGGCGTCCGCAGGCGGCCAGCAGGACGTCGACGCCGTGTCCCCGGACCTCCGCGCCCTCGCCCCGCGCGAACCCGGCGTCGTCGGCGACGAACCGCAGGCCCGCCAGCCGGCGCCGGGTGGTGAACGCGAGCGGGACCGTCCCGACCACGAAGTCGAGCGCGATGCGCACGTCGACGGGGTCGGGGTCGAACGGCAGCCCGAGCGGGACGGTGACGTCGGCGGTGTGCACGATCGCGTCGGTCATCGGGCCCCGCGCACCGATGCCGGGAGGGGCGAAGGAGCTGTCGGCACGGTCGCGCAGGACCGCGACCAGCTCCTCGACCGGGCGGGCGGCGTCCCGCCGCGCGGCCCGGTCGACCGCCCGGTCCACGTTCCCGCGCGCCCGCAGCACCTGGACCAGGAACGACGGCACCGTCGTGGTCAGCGCGGACACCAGGTGCCCGGCGACGGTCCGCACGTCCCACCCGGCGCACAGGCTCGGCGCCGCGAGCTGCGCGGCGTCGAGTGAGGAGACGAGGTCGGCGAACTCGCGACGGTACCGGGCGGACACCGCGACGACGGCGGCGTCGGGCAGGTCGGAGGTGGTCACGGCGGTGAGCCTAGGCAGGTCCGACCCGGCCGTGGAAGGCGCGGATGTGCGCCTCGATCCGGTCCGCGGCCAGCGTCCCGTCGCCGTCGGCGAGCGCCGCGTGGATCTCCCGATGCTCGGCCCGCAGCCGCTCGCGCAGCGCGGGCCAGTCCCCCTGGGTCTGCATCGCGTCGAGCAGCATCCCGCGCACCGACTCCCGGATCGCCCGGGTCAGCTCCCCCACCAGGCGGTTACCGGCCGCCGCGGCGATCGCGACGTGGAAGGCGATGTCGGCGTCGCTGAAGGCGGCCGGGTCGAGGTCGTCGTCCATGACGTCCAGCGCGGCCGTCCACTCCAGCAGGTCCGACGCCGAGCGCCGGCGCGCGGCCAGCCCGGCGGAGAACCGCTCGAACATGACCCGGGCCTCGGTGACGTCGTCCACCGGGAACGAGTCGACCGCCAGGTGCAGGGCCAGCACCCGGCCGAGTGCCCGCGCCGGGGCCGGCACGACGACCGTCCCGGAGTCCGCGCCGGTGCCCACCTGTGAGCGGATCACGCCCTGGGCCTGCAGCACCCGCAGTGCCTCGCGGACCGCCTGGCGGGACGCGCCCAGCGTCGCGGCGAGCTCGCGCTCCGGCGGCAGCCGGTCCCCCGGGCGCCACTCGCCACTCGTCAGGCGCTCCTCGACGTGGGCGAGCACCATCTCGTGGGCGGCGGGAACACGCACGTCGTCCTCCTGCTTGTGTGTGGTCCGACCATACCGCTACCTTGGTCGGACCACACCCTCCGTCCCACCACTTCACCGGAGGCGCCATGCCGATCCCCCGGCCCCGCGTCGGCCTCATGGTCACGTGTCTCAACGACGCCCTGTTCCCGGACACCGGCAGGGCCGTCGTGTCCCTGCTGCGCCGGCTCGGCGTCGACGTCGAGTTCCCCGCCGCGCAGACCTGCTGCGGGCAGCCGATGGTCAACACCGGCTACCTCGACGAGGCCGTCCCGCTCGTCCGCAACCACCTCGACGCCTTCGCCGGGTACGACGCGATCCTCGCGCCGTCCGGGTCGTGCGCGGGCTCGGTGCGCCACCAGCACGGCCTGGTCGCGCGCCGCTCCGGAGACCCGGGCCTGGTCCGCGGCGTCGAGTCCGCACCGCCGGTGTACGAGCTGAGCGAGTACCTGGTCGACGTCCTCGGCGTCGCCGACGTCGGGGCCTACTTCCCGCACCGCGTCACCTACCACCCGACCTGCCACTCGCTGCGGATGCTGGGGGTCGGCGACCGGCCGACCCGGCTGCTGCGCGCGGTCCGCGGGCTGACCCTGCTCGACCTGCCGGGCTCGGGCGAGTGCTGCGGGTTCGGCGGGACGTTCGCGGTGAAGAACTCCGAGACCTCGATCGCGATGGGCAACGACAAGGCCCGCCACGTCCGTTCGACCGGCGCGGAGGTGCTCGTCGCCGGGGACAACTCGTGCCTGATGCACGTGGGCGGGCTGCTGTCGCGGCAGCGGTCGGGGATGCGGGTCATGCACTTGGCCGAGGTGCTGGCGCAGACCGAGCCCGTGGTCGAGCGGCGCACCGAGCGGGCCGCGGACCCGACGAGCGTCGGCAGCGCGGTCCCGGACGCGACGACGGAGGCGGTCCGATGAGCGGCACGTTCCTCGGCACACCGGCGTTCCCGGCGGCGGCGCGCGCCGCACTGGAGGACTCCCAGCTGCGCCGCAACCTGGCCCACGCCACGTCCACCATCCGCACCAAGCGCGGCAACGTCGTCGGCGAGGTCGACGACTGGGAGCAGCTGCGCCTGGCCGGTGAGGCCATCAAGAACCGGGTGCTGCGGCACCTGCCCGACTACCTGGAGCAGCTGGAACGGTCGCTGACGGCGGCCGGCGCCACCGTGCACTGGGCGCGCGACGCGGCCGAGGCGAACGCGGTCGTCGTCGACATCGCGCGGCGGCACGGCACCGACGAGGTCGTCAAGGTCAAGTCGATGGCCACCCAGGAGATCGACCTGAACTCGGCGCTGGAGGCCGCGGGCATCCACGCCTGGGAGACCGACCTCGCCGAGCTGATCGTGCAGCTCGGGGACGACCTGCCCAGCCACATCCTGGTCCCGGCGATCCACCGCAACCGCGCGGAGATCCGGGAGATCTTCCTGCGCGAGATGGGCCGCGCCGGGCGCGCCGCCCCGGCGGACCTGACCGACGAACCGGCGCGCCTGGCCGCCGCGGCCCGGGAGCACCTGCGGGAGAAGTTCCTGCGGGCGAAGGTGGCGGTGTCGGGGGCGAACTTCGCCGTCGCCGAGACCGGGACGCTCACCGTCGTCGAGTCCGAGGGCAACGGCCGGATGTGCCTGACCCTGCCCGAGGTGCTGGTGTCGGTGGTCGGGATCGAGAAGGTCCTGCCGACCTTCCAGGACCTGGACGTGATGCTGCAGCTGCTCCCCCGGTCCTCGACCGGGGAGCGGATGAACCCCTACACCTCCACCTGGACCGGGGTCACCCCCGGCGACGGGCCGCAGGAGGTGCACGTGGTGCTGCTGGACAACGGCCGCACCGACGTGCTCGCCGACCCGACCGGGCGGCAGGCGCTGCGCTGCATCCGCTGCTCGGCCTGTCTGAACGTGTGCCCGGTCTACGAGCGCACCGGCGGGCACGCCTACGGCTCGGTCTACCCGGGCCCGATCGGCGCGATCCTCACCCCGCAGCTGCGGGGGGTGGGCACCGACCCGCAGACCGACTCGCTGCCGTACGCGTCCAGCCTGTGCGGGGCGTGTTTCGAGGTCTGCCCGGTCCGCATCGACATCCCCGAGGTGCTGGTGCACCTGCGCGCCGAGGTGGTCGACGCCCACCGGAAGGCGAGCCGCGTGCCGTCGGTGCAGGACGTCGCGATGAAGGCGGCGTCGTGGACGCTGTCCTCGGCCGCGCGCACCGGCGCGGCCGAACGCGTCGCCGGGATCGGCGGGAAGCTGGCCGGACGGCTGGGCCGCACCGCGCCCGGTGGGCGCAGCATCCTCGGTGCGGTCCCCGGCCCGGCGAGCGCCTGGTCCGACTCGCGCGACGTGCCGGTACCGGCAGCCGAGTCCTTCCGGGAGTGGTGGACCAGGACCGACGGCGGGCGGAGCCGGAGCGACAACACCGACGGCGGGCGGAGCCGGAGCGACGACACCGACGGCGGGCGCAGGAACGGGGACGGGGCATGAGCGCGCGCGAGGCGATCCTGGCGAAGGCCCGGCGGGCCCTGACCGACGTGCCCGACGTCGAGCCGGTGCTCGACGTCGAGGTGGTCCGGCCGGTCCCCGACCGGTCGCTGCCGCACGCGCAGGTCGTCGACCTGTTCGACGAGCGGGTCGCGGACTACCGCGCCGTCGTCGAGCGGGCGGACCCGGGCACCGCGGCGGCGCGGGTCGCCGGTGCCCTGGCCGGCCGGTCCCCGCTCGCGGGCTCCGGCCCGCTGCGGATCCTGGTGCCGCCGGGCTTCCCGGCCGGTCTGGTGCCCGACGACGTCGAGGTCGTCCCGGACGGGCCGGACGTCGCGGTGTCGGAGCTGGACCGCTGCGACGGCGTGCTGTCGACGGCCGCGGTCGGCATCGCCGAGACCGGCACGATCATCCTCGACCACGGTCCGGGCCAGGGCCGGCGCGCCGCGACGCTGGTCCCCGACCTGCACGTCTGCGTGATCCGCGCCGACCAGGTCGTGGCCGGTGTGCCGGAGGCGGTGGCGGCGCTGGACCCGGCGCGGCCGCACACCTGGATCAGCGGGCCGAGCGCGACCAGCGACATCGAGCTGGACCGGGTGGAGGGCGTGCACGGGCCGCGGACACTGCACGTGGTGATGGTCAGCTGACGGTTCCGGCGGGGCCGGCGCTGGTGGTGGCGCCGGACGTGCCGCGGCTGCCCCGCGGGGCGGGCGACGCCGTCCGGAGCTGGGCGTCGCCGAGCGTCCGCACCACCACCGTCGCGATGTCCGCCGCCGAGCGCGCGGCCGGGCCCGTGGGCAGCACCATGTGGCTGACGGTGAGCCGGGCGGCGGTCTGGGCGGCGAGCCGGACGTCCTGCTCGCGGGCCCCGGGCCTGACCCGGCGCAGGTAGCCCGCGGACCGCTCGGCCGCGGCCGCGATGATCGGACCGGAGTCGGCGCCGAACGCGGACGGGACCGCCGCGTCGCCGCTGAGCAGGGCCTTGATCAGCGGGTTCTCCCCCGCCTCGGTGAGGGCGGCGTCGACCGCGGCGACCCAGGCCGAGTACAGGTCGGACTCTCCGTCGAGGGCGGCCTCGATCCGGTCGAGAAACCGGTCGGTGGCGCGCAGCATCAGGGCCGCGGCGAGGCCGTCACGGTCGCCGAACTCGCTGTAGAGGGTCTGCCTGCTGACCCCGACCCGGCGGGCGAGCTCGGGCATCGACGGGCGTTCCCCGGCGACCGCGAGGCGTTCGGCGACGTCGAGGACCTCACCGCGCAGCTCGTCGCGGGCCCGCCGCGCCATCGTCCGCCGCTCGCTCATGGAAGACATCATGACACGACCCGTCCATCACCTGGACAGTTCTGCCGGATGTGTCTAACTTCGGCGGGGACACCGACGTCGAGGCCCGAGGAGCAATACCGTGAAGCTGGTGCAGCAGGCGCGTGAGCGCTGGTCGTCCGTCCTGACCCTGCCCGCGCCCGACCGGCTCGACGACGCGCTGCTCGCCACCGGCGCCCGGAGCCACCGTCCCGCGCCGTTCGGCCCGGCACCGCACGGGCTGGCCGAGGTCCCCGGTGACGAGGGCATGCCGCTGCTCGGCCACGCGCTGGCCTACATCCGGTTCGGGCACCGCTTCACCCGCGCCCGCACCGAGGCACTCGGCCCGGTGTGGTGGATGCGGTCCCCGGTCGGCCGGGCGATCGTCGTGACCGGCCCGGCCGCGACCCGGGAGGTGCTCACCAACCGGGACAAGGCGTTCTCCCAGGAGGGGTGGCGCGCGACGGTCGACGCGTTCTTCCACCGCGGCCTGATGCTGCTCGACTTCGACGAGCACCGCGCGCACCGGCGGATCATGCAGGAGGCCTTCACCGCCGACCGGATCTCCAGCTACGTCGCCGCGACCACCCCCGTCGTGCGCGAGGTGCTGCCGACCTGGCCGGAGCGGCTGCGGCTCTACCCGGCGCTCAAGCGGCTCACCCTGGACGTCGCGCAGGCGGTGTTCATGGACGCCCGCTCCGGGCCGGAGGCCGAGGCGGTGAACCGGGCGTTCGTCGACTGCGTCCGGGCCGCGAACTCCTTCGTCCGCAAGGACCTGCCCGGCACCCGGTGGCGGCGCGGGCTGCGCGGGCGGGTGGTGCTGGAGAACTGGTTCCGGGAGAACCTGGCGGCCAAGCGCGCGGGCGAGGGCACCGACCTGTTCTCCGCGCTGTGCCACGCCCGCACCGACGACGGCGAGACGTTCTCCGACGACGACGTCGTCAACCACATGATCTTCCTGATGATGGCCGCGCACGACACGTCGACCACCACGACGGCGTCGGCGGCGCACCACCTCGCGCGCCACCCGGTCTGGCAGGAGCGCTGCCGCGCCGAGTCCGACGCACTCGCCGAGCGGATCGGGGACCGCGCCCCGACCGTGGCCGAGCTGCGCGAGCTGACCTCGCTGGACCTGGTGATCCGGGAGGCCCTGCGGCTCGACGCGCCGGTACCGCTGGTCATGCGGACGGCGGTGAAGGACACCGCGGTCGCCGGGCACCACGTGCCGGCGGCGACGCGGGTCGTCGTCGCGCAGGCGGTGAACCACTACGACCGGTCCTGCTGGACCGACCCGGAGCGCTTCGACCCCGAGCGGTTCGGCCCGGACCGGCGCGAGGACCGCTCCGACCGCGACGCGTGGATCCCGTTCGGCGGTGGCGTGCACAAGTGCATCGGGCTGCACTTCGGGACCCTGGAGGTCACCGCGATCCTGCACGAGATGCTGCGCCGCTACCGGTGGAGCGTCGAGCCGTCCTACCGGCTGCGCTGGGACAACACCTCGCTGCCGGTGCCGGTGGGCGGCATCCCGGTGCGGCTCACCCCGCGCTGACGGCCCACTCGTCGCGGGCGATCCGCACGGCCAGCTCCAGCAGCGCGACGGCCGCGCCGTGCAGCCGCTCCCCCACCGCGCGGTCCGCCTCGCCCGCGGCGACCCGCGCCCAGGTGCCCTCCAGCACGACGCCGAGCTTGAACGCGGCCAGCCCCGCGTACCAGGTGGTGCCGGTGGTGTCGCGGCCGCCGGCGTCGGCGTAGGCGGCGACGAGCTCGGCCCGGGTGGGGAGCCCGCCGTACCCGGCGAGCTCGGTCCCGGCGCCGAACCCGACCGGGTCGACCGGCCACGTGACCAGCAGCCAGCCGAGGTCGAGCAGCGGGTCGCCGACGGTGCACATCTCCCAGTCGACCAGCGCGGCCACCCGAGGCCGGGTCCGGTCCAGCAGCACGTTGTTCAGGTGCAGGTCCCCGTGCGCGACGCCCGGTTCCGGCTCGGGCGGCCGGTGACGGGTCAGCCAGTCCGCGGCGACGGCCACGTCGGGCAGGTCGCCCGGGTCGTAGCCGGGCACCTCGGAGTAGGACGCCAGCTGCTCGGTCCAGCGCGGCACCTGCCGTTCCAGGAACGGGCCGGGGCGGCGCAGCCCGTCGAGCCCGACGGCGGCCGGGTCGAGACGTCCCAGCCGTGCCGCGGCCCGGGCCACGTCGAGCACCGCGCCGTGCCTCAGCGCCGTGGTCGCGGCCTGCTCGGGCGAGACCCGCTCGCCGGGGTTGACGCCGTCCACGTCGGACATCAGGTAGAACGGCCTGCCGAGCACCTCGGCGTCGGTGCAGGCGGCGACGAGCTCCGGGTGCGGCACGTCGGTGCCGCGCAGCGCGCCGAGCACGGTGATCTCACGGGCGATGGTGCGGGCCGACCCCGGCCGCGGGTGCACCGGCGGGGAGCGCAGGACCAGCGGCCTGCCGTCGACGACGGTGCGCAGCACCACGTTCTGGGTGCCGCCGCCGACCGGTTCCTGCTCGCCGGACCAGTTGCCGAGGCCCTGGTCGCGCAGCCAGGCCCCGAGCGCGGCACGGTCGACGACGTCGGCCGGGGACCTCACGTCGACCACGCCATCCCGCCGTCGACCTTGATCGTCGCGCCGGTCGTGTAGCCGGCGTCCGGGCCGGTCAGGTAGAGGATCGCGCCGACGACCTCAGCGGCCTCCCCCACCCGTCCGGCGGGGACGGTGCCGGCGATCCGCGTATGGAACTCCTCGGTCCAGTGCTCGGCGATGTCGGTCCGGACCGGGCCCGGCATCACCGTGTTGACCCGCACCGACGGCGCGTAGGCGCGGGCGAGCCCGACGGTCAGGGCGTTGAGCCCGGCCTTGGCCAGCGCATAGGGCAGCTCGCCGGGGCCCGGCATCACCGCCGCGACCGAGGAGACGTTCACGATCGCGCCGCCGCCCGCCGCGGCCATGAGCTCCCCGCAGCGGGCCCCGAGCCGGTAGGCGCCGCGCAGGTTCACCGCGAGGACCTTGTCGAACAGCTCCTCGGTGACCTCGGTGAGCGTCCCGTAGAGCGGGGACATCCCGGCATTGTTGACCAGCACGTCGATGCGGCCGTACTCGGCGAGCACCCGGTCCACCAGGGCGTCGCAGTCCGCCCAGCGGCCCACGTGGCAGCCGACGCCCAGTGCCGGCGTGCCGTGCTCCGCGGTCAGCTCCGCGGCCAGCGCGGTGCACGCCTCGGCCCTGCGGCTGGCGACGACGACGGTGTCGCCGCGGGCCGCGTACGCCGCGCACGCCGCCCGCCCGATCCCCCGGCTCCCGCCGGTGACGACGACGACCCGGCCTCCGTCGCTCGACGCGCTCATCTCAGGACGCCCCGGAGCCCCCGGCGTTCCACTCACGGTCCTTGCGGTCCTCGGACTCGGTGCGCTCCTTGGCGATCTCCAGCGCGCGGGCCGCGGTGGCCTTGTCCGGGTACGGACCGAGCCGGTCGGCCGACCGGCAGCCGTCGGCGGTCTCCACGGTGCCGTGCTTGAGGCAGTAGAACCATTGCTCGTCGCTCACTGGTCCACCCTCCGGGTGTCGGTGATCGTGATTGGGTTGCCGATGCGCCCGAGGTGCCGCTGGGTCATCGCCCTGCTCGCTCGACTCGGTTGAGGTCCAGCATGAGATCTGCGGGGCCC
>NZ_JAMXSG010000141.1:0-14763 GCF_024124365.1 Pseudonocardia sp. McavD-2-B | reverse complement strand
GCTGGCCGGGGTGGCGGTGCTCGGTGAGGTCGACGGCCCGGACGGCGCGCCGCACACCGTCGCCACCCCCGCGCCGGGCGACGCCGACCGGGCGGTGGCCGCCGCGGTCGCGAGTCTCGTCCCGGCCGGGGCGCGGATCCAGTTCGGCCCCGGGCGGCTGGCCGCCGCACTCGTCGAGGCCCTGCAGGTGCCGGTCGCGGTGGACTCCGGGCTGCTCGCCGACGCGGTCGTCGACCTGGACGAGCGCGGGCTGCTGCGCGGGACACCGTCGTCGACGGCGCTCTACGGCAGCCCCCGGCTCTACAACTGGGCCGACCGGCTGGGCCGGGCCGGCCGCGGCACGGTCCGCCCGGTCGAGCACACCCACGACGTGTCCCGGCTCAGCACCGACCCGGGGCCGCTGGTCGCGCTGAACACCGCGCTGGAGATCGACCGGGACGGCCAGGTCAACGTCGAGGGCGTCGCCGGTTCGGCGGCCGGGATGATCGGCGGGCACCCGGACTTCGCGGCCGCGGCGGTCCGCGGGCCGGGGTTGTCGGTGATCGCGCTGCCCGCGGCGCACCGCGGGCACCCGACGCTGGTGGAGCGGCTCGGCGGACCGGTGACGACCCCGTCGCACGACGTCGACGTGGTCGTCACCGAACGGGGCACGGCGGACCTGCGGGGGCTCGGCCGCGCCGAGCGGCGACGCGCGCTGAGCTCCCTGTGGGACGGCGCCGTTACGCCAGACGCGTGAAATCCGATCCACGGTGTGATCGGAACCACAGATCACCCGGGGTGAACGGATCACCGACGCCCCGGCCGCGAGCCGCCGCCGGCCGGACGGCAGTGGAACGGCGTCCACTCCGGACCCACGATGTGTGACGACCACATGACGTCACTGGTCGGCCCGCACGCTGCCGGTCACCACGCGGGTCCGCTCGCCGCCGCCCGAAAAACCCCTGAATGACCGGCTGAGTTGCGCATAACACAACCCGGGCGGCCGTTCCAGTCTCACCCTGGGTGAGCGGACAGAGGCCGCAGGGACACCTACCGTCAGGGCCGTCCCGCACCCGAGCGCCGAGGAGGCTCGCCCATGACGGCAGACCACCGCAGCGGGCTCCGGGGGCCCGCCAGCACCGTGCAGGAGTTCGGCGACGCGCCCACCGAGGTCCGCGAGTCCGCCCACTACAAGCACGAGTACGTCCAGACGTTCGTCGACAAGTGGGACGAGCTGATCGACTGGCGGGCCCGCTACGCCAGCGAGGGGCGGTTCTTCGTCGACCAGCTCCGCACACGCGGGGTCACCAGCGTGCTCGACGTGGCGACCGGCACCGGCTTCCACTCCGTCCGGCTGCTGGAGGAGGGCTTCGAGACCGTCGTGTCCGCCGACGGCAGCGCCGAGATGCTGGCGAAGGCCTTCGACAACGGGATGAAGTTCGGCGGGCACGTGCTGCGCGTCGTGCAGGCCGATTGGCGCTGGCTCAACCGCGACGTGCACGGCGAGTACGACGCCATCATCTGCCTCGGGAACTCCTTCACCCACCTGTTCTCCGAGCGCGACCGGCGCCGGGCGCTCGCCGAGTTCTACGCCATGCTCTCCCACGACGGTGTGCTGATCCTCGACCAGCGCAACTACGACGCGATCCTCGACAACGGCTTCAGCTCGACGCACCGGTACTACTACTGCGGTGACGACGTCGTCGCCGAGCCGGAGTACGTCGACGACGGCCTCGCGCGGTTCCGCTACCGGTTCCCGGACGGGTCCCAGTACCACCTGAACATGTTCCCGCTGCGCAAGGACTACACCCGCCGCCTCATGCACGAGGTCGGATTCCAGCGGGTCGACACCTACGGCGACTTCCAGTCGACCTACGCCGACGGCGAGCCCGACTTCTTCGTGCACATCGCCGAGAAGGCCTACCTCGACCAGGAGGACGCCGAGTGACACGGACGACCCAGGACGCCGCCGAGCACACCGCCCGGTCCTACTACGACTCCGACGACGCCGACACCTTCTACTCCCGGGTCTGGGGCGGCGAGGACATCCACGTCGGCATCTACAGCGCACCGGACGAGCTGATCTCGGTCGCCAGCGCCCGCACGGTGACCCGGATGGCCGAGGTCGCCGGGGTCGGCCCCGGCACCCGGGTGCTCGACCTCGGGGCGGGGTACGGCGGCGCGGCCCGCCGGCTGGCGGCCGCACACGGGGCCACGGTGCACTGCCTCAACCTCTCCCCGGTGGAGAACGCCCGCAACGAGCGGATGACCCGGGAGCAGGGCCTGGACGGTCGGGTCGAGGTGACCACCGGCAGCTACGAGGACGTGCCGGTCGAGGACTCCTCGATCGACCTGGTGTGGTCACAGGACGCGTTCCTGCACTCCGGTTCCCGCGAGACCGTGCTGGACGAGATCGCCCGGGTCCTGCGCCCCGGCGGGCAGGTGGTGTTCACCGACCCGATGGCCGTCGACGGGCTCGACCAGTCCTCGATCCAGCCCATCCTCGACCGCATCGCACTGTCCACGATGGCCACGCCCGGCTTCTACACCGACGGGCTGGCGCAGCGTGGCTTCACCGGCGTCCAATTCCTCGACCACGCCGAGCACCTGCCGACCCACTACCGCCGGGTACGCGAGGAGCTCGTGGCGCACGAGGAGGAGCTCTCGTCGTCGATCTCGGGTCCCTACCTGAGCGCCATGAAGGCGGGCCTGCAGCACTGGGTGGACGGCGGGCGGACCGGGAAGCTCACCTGGGGGATCGTGCACGCGGTCCGGACCTGAGGACGGTGTCCGGCCCGGGCCTCGCGCGGGGCCCGGGCCGGACGCGCTCAGCCGTCGTCGGCGTCGTTGCCGCCGTCGTCGCCGTCCTGCCGGCCGTCCTGGTCGTCGTCGCCGTCGCGGTCGTCGTCGTCCGCGCCCTGCTGCTGTTGCTGCTGCTGGGGGGCCGGTTCGGAGGTCGCGGACCCGCCGCCGCAGGACGCGGCGGTGGTGAGGACGAGCGCGAGCGCCGCGAGGGTACCGAGCAGCGCCCGGAGAGGGGTGGTTCGTCGCATACGCACGAGTCTTCCGGATCGCCCGGTCAGCCGCAGAGGAAGGCACGCACCGCCGCGGTGGTGGCGGCGGGCTGCTCGTCGACGAGGAAGTGCCCGGCCCCGGTGACCGCCTCCCCGGTGACCAGACCGGGATCGGCGGCCGCGCGGCGCCAGACCTCCAGCGGGCTCTCGCTGTTGGCGCCGACGACGCCGCGCTCGCCCCACAGCACCAGGGTGGGCGCGGCGATCCGCTCGCCCGCCACGTCGGAGGCGGCGTCGTGCTCCAGGTCGATCGAGGCGCCGGCTCGGTAGTCCTCCAGCATCGCGTGCCGGGCCGCCGGGTCGGCGAACGCGCGCTCGTAGGTGGCCAGTGCCTCGGGCGGGTGCGCGTCCAGTCCGGAGCCCCAGCCGCCGAGCAGCGAGTGCAGGTAGCCGATCGGGTCCCCGGCGATGAGTCGCTCGGGCAGGTCGGCGGGCTGGATGAACAGGAACCAGTGGTAGTACGCCGTCGCCAGCGCCCGGTCGGTGTGGGCGTAGACGTAGGCGGTGGGGAGGATGTCGAGCAGCGCGGCCCGCGCGACGCGCTCGGGGTGGTCCAGCAGCATCCGGTGGGTGACACGGGCGCCGCGGTCGTGGCCGACCACGGCGAAGCTGTCGAACCCGAGCCGCGCCATGACGTCGACCTGGTCGGCGGCCATCGCCCGGAACGAGTAGCCGGCGTGGTTCTCGCCGTCGGTGGGGCGGCCGGACTCGCCGTAGCCGCGCAGGTCGGTGGCGACGACGGTGTGGTCACGTGCCAGGTCCGCCGCGAGCGGCCCCCACATGGCGTGGGTCTGTGGGAAGCCGTGCAGCAGCAGGACGGGCGGACCCTCGCCGCCGCGCACCCCGTGGACGACGACCCGCTCCTCGGGCGGGCCGACGGTCAGGTCGAAGGCGTCGAAGTCGTCTGTTCCGGGCACGGGTGCCGTCCTCCCTGGTCGGGTCGCGCGCCGGCGGCGGCCGGCCGCGCCACATCGAACACCCAGAAGCGCAGCACCGCGAACCGCAGCAGCCCGCCGACGAGGCTCGCGGCCGCGACCACCGCGGCCTCCTCCCCCGGCGTGGTGGCCCCGGCGAGCTGGTGCAGCGCGAGCAGCACCGCGGAGGTGTAGGTCGCGTAGAACGCGACGGTGCCCGCGTCCTGCACCCACTCGCGCAGCCGGTGCGCGGGGGCGCCGTCGAAGGCGAAACGACGGCTGGCCTCGGTGCTGATCGCGGTGGTGAGGACCAGCGCGACCAGGTTCGCCGGGACGGCCGGGAGCACCGGGCGGCACAGCAGGAACAGCGCGGCGTTCAGCGCCGTCGCCCCACCGCCGACGGCGGCGTAGCGGGCGAGCTGCACGGCCAGCGGGTACCGCCGCGACAACGCGACGACGGCACCGTTCACGCGCCCGGGGACCCGGGACGCGGAGGTCGCCGGGTCCCCGAACGGCACGTGTGCCGCCGACTGTGCTGCGTCCACCGGTCCTCCCGCCCCCGCTGGGTAGATCTTCGCAGGAGTACCCCCGACGGATCACCGGGAATCAACCGGACGCGTCACACCTTCACGGGGTGATGCCCCGGGCGGGTGCGCGCGCGGCCGGACACCGTCACAGAGCGAGGAACACCGTCTCCCCCTCGCCGCGCAGGCGGATGTCGAACCGGTACCGGCCCGGGCCCTCCGCGACGGCGACGAGCGTGTGCCGGCGCGCCTCCGGGACCGCGGCGAGCAGCGGGTCGGTGGCGTGGGCGTCGGCGTGGTCGGGGAAGTAGATGCGGGTGACGACGCGGTCGAGCAGGCCGCGGGCGAACACCGAGACGTCGATGTGGGGCGCCTCGTCGGGCAGCGCACCCGGCAGCACGGTGCGGATCCGCCACCGGCCCTCGTCGTCGGTGGGACAGCGGCCGAAGCCGCGGAAGCCCTCCACCGTGGGCTTCGCCGCGCCGCGCGGGTCGTCGGGATGGTCGAAGCGGCCGTCCGGATCCGCCTGCCAGGTCTCGACCAGCGCGTCGGGCACGAGCGCGCCGGTGCCGTCGACCACGGTCCCGCCGACGAGGACGGCACCCGGGGTGCCGTCGGGCACGACGTCCGGGCCGTCCGGCCAGGGCAGCCCCAGCGACAGGTACGGGCCGACGGTCTGGGTGGGGGTCAGCGGCAGGCTCATGCGTGGGGCTCCTCGAACGGGGTGGCGCCGCGGCCGCGCAACACGATGTCGAAGCGGAAGGCCAGCGCCCACTCGGGGCGGGTCGCGTCGAGGTCGAAGGTGGACACCAACCGCCCGCGGGCCTCCTCCGGCGTCGCGTTGTAGATCGGGTCCTGGCCGAACAGCGGGTCGTCCGGGAAGTACATCTGGGTGACCAGCCGCTGGGTGAAGGCACGCCCGAACAGCGAGAAGTGGATGTGGGCGGGGCGCCAGGCGTTGTGGTGGTTGCCCCACGGGTAGGCGCCGGGCTTGATCGTGGTGAACGAGTAGTTGCCCTGCGCGTCGGTGAGGACCCGGCCGCCGCCGGTGAAGTTCGGGTCGAGCGGGGCGGGCCAGTTGTCCCAGCGGTGGGCGTAGCGCCCCGCGGCGTTGGCCTGCCAGACCTCGACGAGGGTGTCCGGCACGGGGCGGCCGTCGGAGTCGAGCACCCGCCCGGCGACGACGATCCGCTGGCCGAGCGCCTCGCCGCCGGCGCCGACGGTGAGGTCGTCGTCGCCCGGGCGGACCGGGCCGGTGAGCAGCGGGCCGGTGATCTCGGTGAGCCGCTGCGGCAGGATCACCGGCTGCTCGGACGGCGCCCGCAGCGCGGTGCTGCGGTAGTCCGGTGAGAGCAGCGGTGCGTGGGTCCCGGCCGGGACGGGGGCGTAGCCCTGCATCGGCGGTCCTTCCTCGTGGTGGGTGGGATCTAGACGGCGCCGTGCGGGAGGCCGACGTAGTTCTCGGCGAGGCTCGTCGCGGCGGCGCGGGAGGTCACGGTGTAGCGCAGCTGGGAGCGCTGCAGGCCGACGCCGAACGCGTCACCGCCCTCGGTGGCGGGGTCGAAACGGTGGAGCATCGAGGTCATGAACCAGGAGAAGTGCTCGGCCCGCCAGACCCGGCGCAGGCAGGTGTCGGAGTAGGAGTCGAGGCCGCCGGTGTCGCCGTCGCGCAGCGCGCGGACGACCGCCTCGGCGAGCACCCGGACGTCGGCGATCGCAAGGTTCATGCCCTTCGCCCCGGTGGGCGGGACGATGTGCGCGGCGTCGCCGGCGAGGAACAGCCGTCCGCGGCGCATCGGGGAGGCGACCATGCTGCGCATCGGGGTGACCGAGGGCTTCTCGAGGAACTCGCCCTCGTTCATCGTGAAGCCCTCGCAGGCCAGGCGGGTGTGCAGGGCGTCCCAGATGCGGGCGTCGGACCAGTCGGCCGGCCTGGTGTCGTTCGGGACCTGGACGTAGAGCCGGGTCACCTCGGGGCTGCGCATCGAGTAGAGCGCGAAGCCGTCGTCGTGGTGGGCGTAGACGAGCTCGTCGGTGGTGGGAGCGGCCTTCGCGAGCACCCCGAGCCAGGAGAACGGGTAGACCCGCTCGGCGACGTCCGGTGCCACCAGCGGGCGGGAGACGCCGTGGAAGCCGTCGCAGCCGGCGATCACGTCGCAGCGCAGGACGTGCTCGGCGCCGTCGGCGTCGGTGTAGGTGACCGACGGGGCGTCGGTGTCGACGTCGTGCAGGGCGACGCCGGAGACGCCGAACTCGACCGGCAGGCCCGCGTCGTCGACGCGGTCGGCGAGCAGGTCCTTCACGACCTCCTGCTGGCCGTAGACGGTGATCCCGGTGCCGACGAGGTCGGCGAAGTCGATCCGGTGGTCGGCGGCGGGGGCGCCGGGGGCCTCGGCGAAGCGCAGCGAGATACCGGTGTGCGGCATGCCCTCGCGGTCCAGCCGTCCGGCGACGCCCATCCCGCGCAGCAGCTCGACCGTGGGTGCCTCCAGCACCCCGGCGCGGACCCGGGCCTCGACGTAGGCGCGGTCGCGGGCCTCCAGCACGACCGAGTCGACACCGGCCAGCGCCAGCAGCTTCGCCAGCACGAGCCCGGCGGGGCCCGCCCCGACGATGCCGACCTGGGTCCGGGACTCGCGTCGCTGCGTCATGGGAGTCACCTTCCCGTTCCCGGCACGGCCGTTCGACCGGGCTTCCGCTCTACGGAAGAATGCCCGGCCATGACGACGCGTCCGGTCCGCTCGGGGGTCACCGCGCGGGTGCTGGACGTGCTGGGCGCGTTCAGCGCGCAGGACCCGGTGCTCGGGCTGAGCGACATCTCCCGGCGCACCGGGCTCCCGCTGACGACGGTGCACAGGATCGCCGGTGAGCTCGCCGCGGGCGGGGCGCTGGACCGCGGCGACGACGGCCGCTACCGGATCGGGCTGCGGCTCTGGGAGATCGCGCACCTGGCCCCGGCCAGCCACGGGCTGCGGGAGGCGGCGATGCCGTTCCTGGAGGACCTGCACGAGGTCACCCGGCACAACGTGCAGCTCGCCGTGCTCGACCCGGACGACGCCGGCGAGGTCGTCTACGTCGAGCGACTGTCCAGCCGCGACGCCGTCTCGATCGTCACCCGGACCGGGTCGCGGCTGCCGTCGACGGCGACCGGGGTCGGGCTCGTGCTGCTCGCCCACGCCGACCCGGCCGCGGTCGAGGCCGTGCTGGCCCGCCCGATCCGCCGGTTCACCCCGTTCACGGTGTGCCGCGCCGACGGTGTCCGGGCGCTGCTCGCCCAGGCCCGCACCGGCGGGTTCGTCGTGTCCGACCGGCAGATCGAGGAGGTGTCGATGTCGGTGGCCGCCCCGGTGCGCAGCGGGGACGGTCCGGTGGTCGCCGGGCTGTCGATCGTCGTGCCGGCCGCGACGAACCCGCACACCCTGGTGCCCGCGGTGCGCGCGGCGGCCCGCGGGATCAGCCGGGCGCTCGCCGCATCGTGATCGTTCCGTGCCGTGGCCGGTACGCCCGTCGTGGCGTTCCGTGCCACCGTGACGACGTGCGCGACTTCCGGATCGAGATCCCCGACGCCGAGCTGGACGACCTGCGTGAGCGGCTCGCCCGCACCCGCTGGCCGGATCCGGCGACCGTCGAGGGCTGGTCCCAGGGCGTCCCGCTGGACTACGCCCGCGAGCTGTGCGAGTACTGGCGCACGCGCTACGACTGGCGCCGCGTCGAGGCCGAGATCAACGCGTGGCCGCAGTTCCGCACCGGTCTCGACGGCGGCGGCGACGACTCGGTCGAGATCCACGTGCTGCACGCCCGCTCGAAGCACCCGGACGCGATGCCGCTGCTGCTCACCCACGGCTGGCCGGGCTCGCTGGTCGAGTTCCTCGGCGTGCTGCCCGCGCTGACCGATCCCGAGGACCCCGCCGACGCCTTCCACGTCGTCGTGCCGACGCTGCCCGGGTTCGGGTTCTCCGGCAAGCCCACGACGACCGGGTGGGGGGTCGAGCGGATCGCCGTCGCCTGGGCGCAGCTGATGGACCGGCTCGGCTACGAGCGCTTCGCCGCGCAGGGTGGCGACTGGGGCTCGATGATCACCTCGGCGCTGGGGACGGCGGCCCCGGAGATGCTGTACGGCATCCACCTGACGATGGCGCTGGCGCCCAAGCCCGACGACGCCGCCGGGCTCACCACGCAGGAGAAGGCCGACATCCGCTTCTCCAAGGAGTTCTCCCGCTACGGCTCCGGTTACTCCGCCGAGCAGTCCACCCGTCCGCAGACCATCGGCTACGGGCTCGCCGACTCCCCCGCCGCGCAGTGCACGTGGATCGTGGAGAAGTTCTGGGACTGGACCGACTGCGCGGGTCACCCGGAGAACGTGATCAACCGGGACCGGCTGCTGGACAACGTCATGCAGTACTGGCTGGGCTCGGCCGGAGCGTCGTCGGCGCGGATCTACTGGGAGAGCTTCGCCCGCCGCCGCCTCGACGACGTCGAGGTCCCGACCGGTGTCGCCCAGTTCCCGCACGAGATGGTGAAGCTCCCCCGGTCCTGGCTGGAGCGCCGCTACACCGACCTGCGCTGGTTCTCGCGTCCCGACGTCGGCGGGCACTTCCCGTCGCTGGAGCAGCCCGAGTCCTTCGTCGACGAGGTGCGGGGGTTCTTCCGCACCCTGCGCTGAGGTCTCAGACCACCAGCACGGACGCGGTGAACGCGTGCAGGTGGTTGCCCGGCCCGACCGGTCCGATCTCCCCGGCGGCGAAGAAGCCGGCCACCCGGGGGCCGGGCGCGTCGCCGGACCCGCCCGCGTGCGGGTCGAGGCCGACGCGCACGGCGTGCACGTCGTGGTCGGCGTCGCCGAACATGCCGGCGCCGCGACCGTTGCAGGAGAACAGCAGCGCGCCCGCGGCCGGCGCGGCGCGGCGCACCGGGGCGAGCAGCTCGTGCAGGTCCTGGGCGGCGCCCGCGGCGTCGCGGACTTGGAAGCGCACGGTGGTGCCGATCTCGACGACGTCGCCCGCGATGACGGCGCCGTCGCCGACGTCGACGGCCAGCACCGCGCGGACCAGGAAGTCCCCACGGTCGTGGGACTCGGCGTACTCGTCGACGGCGACGCCCAGGTGCAGCCCGGTCAGCGCCTGTTGCTGCTCCTCGGGCGGCAGCGCGGTGACGATCTCGCGCAGCCGCTCCGCCGCGGGCCGCCCGGCGAGCTCGGCGATCCGGTTCTGCTCGGCGCGGGTGACGACCATCGGCGGCCCGATCGGGCGGCATCCCTGACTGACGACGACCCGCGCGCCGGACGCGCCGCCGAGCAGCACACCGACCGCGCCACCGTGGTGCACGGTGCCGCCGGCGAACAGCCGGTTGGCCCCGGGGCCGCCGGGGCCGCTCGCCAGGCCGCCGATCACCGGGAAGCCCGGGTTCGTCGACGCGAGCCGGTCCAGCACCCCGCTGACCGGGAACGCGAACGGGTCGGCGAGCAGGACGGCGACGCGGTCGTCCTCGGCGGGCGGGACCAGGCCGCGCACGCCGATCGCGTCGCGGCCGTCCGGTCCGGCGCCGGACCGGCGCTCGGCGACCGGGAAGATCGCCCGGACCCGGGTGCCGGGCAGCGATGCCGCCCAGACGGCGACGGCGGGCTCGCCCTCGACGCCGCGGCCGTCGGCCATCACGCCGTGCGCGGTGGTCCCGATCGTCGCGCCGGGCGCGGCGAGCTCCATCACCCGCAGCCCCGCGGCCTCGACCTCCTCGACCGGCGCGGCAGCTCCCGCACCGGGGCAGACGAAGAACACCACGAGGTCGGGGACGACGCCGAGCGCGGCCAGCGCCTGGCCCGTCGCGACCTCCGCGGCGCCGACGAGATCCGGCCCGACGGCCAGCCCGTCCCCGACCTGCACACCCTCACCGGAACCCACGGACGGTGACGCTACGTCAGCACACGGCTCCCGCACCGGTTCGGGCGTCCCGCACGGGGCCCGGAGCGGTGGGGGACGCCGGGTCCCGTGCGGGGCTCAGTGGCGGGGTCCGGGGACCCGGCCGGGCCGGGGCCAGAGGCGGTGGCGGGCGACGGCGTGGACGGAGGCGGGGCCCAGGGTGGCCGAGTCCGTGGAGCCGAACGGGTTGTCGCCGCGGACGTGCCAGCCGTCGGCGTCGGGGTGCACGGCCCGCTTCACCGACAGCTGTCCGGGGCGGGACGCCCAGGTCACGAGGACGGCGTCGCCGGGCCGGACGGGCGCACCGAACCGGACCAGCACGACGTCGCCGTCGGACAGGGCCGGGGACATCGACGGCCCCCGCACCGTCACCCTCCGCAGACGCATCACGGACTCCCTCCAGAGTGGATCTCTCGTGACGTGGTCGTCCTGCCCGACCACCGCCGCGAGGGTAGGGTCGCCGGTGCCAGAACGATCACCCCACCAGGGAGGACACTCATGCGGCTGTCCCGCATTCTCCGTCCGCGACTGGAGGCCACCGCGCACTGCGACCTCCCCTGCGGCGTGTACGACCCGGCCCAGGCCCGGATCGAGGCCGAGTCGGTCAAGGCGGTCCAGGAGAAGTACCAGGGTAACGAGGACGTGGACTTCCGGGCCCGCGCCATCGAGATCAAGGAGCAGCGCTCCGACCTGGTCAAGCACCACCTGTGGGTGCTCTGGACCGACTACTTCAAGCCGCCGCACTTCGAGAAGTACCCGGAGCTGCACGAGCTGTTCAACAAGGCCACCAAGGCCGCCGGCGCGTCGGGCACCAAGGGCTCGAACGACCCGGCCACCGGCCAGGAGCTGCTCGACTACATCGCCCAGATCGACAAGATCTTCTGGGAGACCAAGCAGGCTGCCTGATCACAGGCTCTGAGACGGCGCTGACCAGCGGGGATCTTTCCCCGTGGTCAGCGCCGTCGTCGTTTCCGGGTCGTGGCACGTATATGCCTTGACCGGCATATACCTGTCGTGGCATGTTCAGCGGGTGCGTGACTCCTTCGACGTCCTGGCGGACCCGACGAGACGAGCCATCCTGGACCGGCTGCGGACGCCGCAGGGCTGCGTCGTCGGCGAGCTCGTGACCGCGCTCGAGCTGAACCAGACCGCGGTGTCGAAACACCTGCGCGTGCTGCGTCACATGGGCATGGTCGACGTCGTCGTCGAGTCCCAGCGCCGACGCTACGTCCTCCGGGCGGACGCGCTGGCCGAGATCGAGACCTGGCTCGCGCCGCATCGCGCCTTCTGGCAGGAACGACTCGACGCCCTGGGCGCACACCTCGACTCCCTCGACAGCCCCCACGGAGAGGATCCGTCATGAGCATCCAGGTCACCGTCGATCCCGACGGCCCGGTCCTGCGCTTCGCGCGCCGCTATCCGCATCCGATCGAGAAGGTCTGGGCCGCGCTGACCGAACCCGCCCAGATGAGCCGCTGGTTCCCCTGCGAGGTGCAGGCGGAGATGCGCGTCGGGGGAATGATCACGCTGACCTTCGAGGGCGGCGAGCAGGACCACGCCGAGATCACCGAGCTCGAGCCACCGACGGCGTTCGGGTTCACCTGGGCCGACGAGAAGCTGCGCTGGACCCTCGAACCCGACGGCGACGGCTGCGTGCTGCGTCTCAGCAACACCGTGCTCGACCCCCGCTGGTCGGCGAACACCGCCGCCGGGTGGGACCGCTGCTTCGAGACACTCGCCGCACACCTCGGCGGGAGCGACCTCGTCACCACGACGGGCCCCGACGAGGCCCTCATCGCGCACTACCGTGCAGTGCTCGCCGACCGCCCGTCGTGACCCGCGGGGTCGGACCGGCTCGTCGTCGACCTGCGCGGTGCGGTCGGCCACCATCCGCCGAGCAGCCGGGTGCTGCGCGAGCCGGTGGGCCTCACCGGCGACCGCATCCGCGAGGCCGCCTCGCCCTTCACCCTCCCGGCCGCTGCGTGGACACGGCACCATTCCCGGCGTGCGTACCCACGTCGCGCTGTTGCGCGGGATCAACGTCGGCGGCCACGGCACGGTCCCGATGGCCGACCTGCGCCGGGCGCTCGCCGGGCGCGGCTGCGCCGACGTCGTCACCCACATCCAGTCCGGCAACGTCGCCCTGACCAGCCCCGCGGGCGACGACGCGGTCGCCGCCACGGTCGCCGCGGCGCTGGTCGAGGAGTTCGGCGTCGAGCGCCCGGTGGTCGTGTTCGGCCGCGACGACTACCTCGCCGCGGTGGCCGCGAACCCGTACCCGGAGGTCACCGCCCCGAAGCAGCTGCACGCCCTGTTCCGGGCCGGCCCGGTGTCCGACGACGACCGCGAGCGGATCGTGGCCGCGCTGGCGGCCGAGCGGGCGAAGGGCGGACGGGGCGACGCCGTCGCCCGCGGGCGGGTGGTCTGGCTGCACCTGCCCGACGGGCTGGGACGCAGCGAGCTCGCCACCCGGCTGGCCGCCCGGACGAGGGCCGGCGACCAGGGCGGGACGATGCGGAACCGGGCGACCGTGGTGAAGCTGGCCGAGCTCCTGGGCTGAGCCGGACACGCGACGGCACCGCGGCCGCGTCCGGTCGGACGTGACGCACGGCGCCGTCGACGGCGGACTCGAGCTGCCAGAACGATCCCCACCGTGTCGCCCGCATTTCTGCAAGTGACTTGCAGAAGAGTACATGTGGCGAATCGCTGCGTCCATGCGTGCGCGTCGCCCGTCGCGGGTAGGCGGCAGTTGCTACATAGTGGCAAATGACCGCGCGTGGCATCCCGCCGCGCATCCCCGACGAGGAGAGGCCCCATGGCCGAGTACACGCTTCCGGACCTGCCCTACGACTACTCCGCGCTCGCCCCGCACATCGCGCCCGAGATCATGGAGCTGCACCACTCCAAGCACCACAACACCTACGTCCAGGGCCTCAACACCACCCTCGACAAGCTCGCCGAGGCCCGCGACAAGAACGACTTCGGCGCCGTCGTCGGACTCGAGAAGACCCTCGCGTTCAACCTCGGCGGCCACGTCAACCACTCCGCCTTCTGGAACAACCTCTCCCCCGACGGCGGCGACAAGCCCACCGGCGACCTCGCCGCCGCCATCGACGCCGACTTCGGCTCCTTCGACGGCTTCCAGGCCCACTTCACCGCCGCCGCCACCACCATCCAGGGCTCCGGCTGGGCCGTCCTCGGCCACGACCGGCTCGGCGACCGCCTGCTCATCCACCAGCTCTACGACCAGCAGTCCCAGCTCCCCGCAGGCCAGACCCCCATCGTCCTGCTCGACATGTGGGAGCACGCCTTCTACCTGCAGTACAAGAACGTCAAGCCCGACTACGTCAAGGCCTGGTGGAACGTCGTCAACTGGGCTGACGCCGCCGAGCGGTTCGCCGCCGCGAAGGGCTGAGCCTTCCCCCACCGCGACCACGCCCCGCCCGGGAACCCCGGGCGGGGCGTCGCACCCTCAGCGGTGCGCGCCCGGCCCGGTGACGCCGGTGGCGCGCAGCAGCAGGTGCATCGCCAGGTCGACCGAACGCTCGCGGACGTCGGCGCGCCCGCCGGGCAGCTGCGGGTCGCGCGCGATGACCTGGCCGTCGGCGGTGGTCACGCAGAAGCAGACGTAGCCGACGGGCTTGGCCTCGGTACCGCCGCCGGGTCCCGCGACGCCGGTGACACCGACGCCGACGTCCGCCCCGAACCGCGCCCGCGCACCGTCCGCCAGTGCCCGCGCGACCTCCGGCGACACGGCCCCGTGCGCCTCGATGAGCGCGGCGGGGACGTCGAGCAGCGCGGTCTTGGCCTCGTTCGAGTACGCGACCACGCCCCCGGCGACGTAGGCCGACGACCCGGCCCGGTCGACGAGCCGCCCGGCCAGCAGCCCGCCGGTGCAGGACTCGCCGGTCGCGACCGTCCAGCCCTTCGTGGCCAGCGCCGCGGCGAGCAGCTCGTCGGTGGTGCTGCCGTCGTCGCTGATGAGTGCGCGGCGGTGGCGGTCGACGATGCGGGCGGCCAGCTCGCGGGCCACGGGCTCGGCGCCGGGCAGCGGGTGCAGGTCGACCTCCAGCTCCGAGCGTCGCAGGCAGGTGGTCACCTCCACCCCGGACATGTCGAGCTCGGCCTCCAGGACACGCAGCGTCTCGGCGATCTCGGACTCCGGCAGCCCGGCGAAGCGCAGGAGCGTGGCCTCCGCACGGGGCACCCGGGTCAGCAGCTCCGCCACGGGCGCCGACTCCAGCGCGGCGGGCCACATCCCCTGCAGCTCGCGCGGGGGCCCCGGCAGCACGACGACCAGCGGCCCGCCCGGCCGCGTCACGGCCAGCCCCGGCGCGGTCCCGACCGGCTCGAGGAC
>NZ_JAMXSG010000140.1:0-14787 GCF_024124365.1 Pseudonocardia sp. McavD-2-B | reverse complement strand
CACCGGCCCGGCCGCCCCGGCGGCCCCGGCGGCCAGCACGAGCGCGGCGACGGCGGCGAGCACCGCCCCCCGGGCCACCCGGGACCGTCGGCGTCCCGGCCTCCGCTCCGCCACGGCTCCTCCGGTCGTGGGCACCCGGTCGGTTGCCCACGACCGACATCGTGCCCCGACCGTGGCCGACTCGGACAGGGAGAACAGAACGTTCACACGGGATTATCAGGATCGTCGTCGCACCTCGTGCGGCGCGTCGTCACCCGGCGTCATACCGTCACGCAACGACCGGTCGACCGACGACGAGTGGGGGTGGCGGAGTGGGCTGGACGCGCACGATGCCGGTGGAACGGATCCTGGCCCGGAGCGAGCACGGCGACGGGGGTGCCGACGGACACGGGACACCGCTCAAGCGCACGCTGAAGGCCCGCGACCTGGTCGGATTCGGTGTCGGCATCATCATCGGCACCGGCATCTTCACCCTCGCCGGGGTCGAGGCCCAGCAGCACGCGGGCCCCGCCGTCACGCTGTCGTTCCTCATCGGCGCGGTCGTCGCCGGGCTCGCCGCCGTCTGCTACGCCGAGCTGGCCTCCTCCGTCCCGACGGCGGGCTCGGCCTACACCTACGCCTTCGCCACCCTCGGCGAGGTCTTCGCCTGGATCATCGGCTGGGACCTGCTGCTGGAGTTCGGCCTCGGCCTCGCCGTCGTCTCGCGCAGCTGGTCCGGCTACCTGGCGTCACTGTTCGGGCTGCCGACGGCGTGGTTCGGGGAGGACGCGACGGTCAACATCGGCGCGGTGCTGATCATCGCGGTGCTGACGGTCGTCGCGGTCGCGGGCATCCAACAGTCGGCGAGGCTGACGAACCTGCTGGTCCTGGTGAAGCTCGCGGTCTGCGTGCTGATCCTGGCCGTGGGCGTGTTCTACATCGACCCGGCGAACCTGCAGCCGTTCATCCCGCCGGCGCAGGCGCCCGAGGACGGCGGCTCGGTGTTCACCCAGCCGATCATCTCCGGGGTGTTCGGGCTCGCGCCGACCGTGTTCGGCGTCGGCGGCATGCTCACCGCGGCCGCGGTGGTCTTCTTCGCCTACACCGGGTTCGAGGCGCTGGCGAACCTGGGCGAGGAGGCGAAGCGTCCCGACCGCGACCTGAAGATCGGCCTGCTCGGCGCGCTCGCCATCTGCGCGGTGCTCTACGTCGGTGTCTCGATCGTGCTCACCGGGATGGTGCCCTACACCGAGATCGACACCGGCGCCCCGCTGGCGTCGGCGTTCGCCGGCGTCGGGCTGCCGTGGGTGGGCGCGCTGATCGCGCTCGGCGCGGTCACCGGCCTCACCTCGGTGATGATGGTGGAGCTCGTGACGATCGGCCGGATCGGCTTCGCGATGGGCCGCGACGGCCTGCTGCCGAAGGCCATCGGCACCGCGCACCCGACGTGGGGTACCCCGCACCGGATGACGATCGTCGGTGGTGTCGTCTGCGCGGTGATCGCGGCGTTCACCCCGATCACCGCACTGGCCGACATGGTGTCGATCGGCGCGCTCTCGGCGATGATCATCGTGGCGATCGCGGTGCCGGTGCTGCGCCGGACCCGCCCCGACCTCGACCGGCCGTTCACGGTGCCGTTCTCGCCGGTGGTGCCGGCGATCACCGCGATCGCGTGCCTCTACCTGATGCTGAACCTGAACCTGGACACGTGGATCCGGTTCGTCGGCTGGCTGCTGCTCGGCCTGGTCGTCTACGCCGTCTACGGGCGGAAGCACTCGTTCCTCGCCCGCGAGGAACGGGAGGGTTCCGGGGCCGGGCGGGACCGGGCCTGAGCCGGTCCCGCCCGGCCGCGGGTCAGCGCTGCAGGGCCTCGCGGGGGGTGATCTCCCCGCGGGCCAGCGCCCGGCGGACCCGGCGGGCCGCGGTCAGCCTGCGACGGACCTGACGGACCGGCTCGACCTGCGTCGCGCGGTGCAGACGCTCGTTGAGCCGGCCCTGGTCGTGCCGGCGGTCGAGCAGTGACCAGGAGAAGGCCAGCGCGTCGTCGGCGCCCTCGAGGCTCTCCGGGACGGTCTCGAACCACTCCATGCTGGCCCGGGCCATCCGCTGGATGGGCGCCATCGCGGCGCGGCGACGCGCGTCGTACCCGGCGAGGGCGGCCTCGACGTCGTCGGTGCCGCGGGTCCCACGCGGGTACAGCTCCTCGGCCAGCGCGATCGAGTCGGCGACCGCGAGCACGGTGCCCGAGCCGATGGCGAAGTGCGTGGTGTGCGCCGCGTCGCCGGCGAGAACGATGTTGCCGTCGCGCCAGGACATGTTCCGGACCTCGCGGAACTGCAGCCACGGCGAGGACCCCATGCCGGGCGGGGCGATCAGCGAGTGCCCGTCGAGCGAGCGGGCGAAGACGCCCTCGAGCATCCGCATGGCCTCGTCGGGCGCCATCGTGTCGAGCCCCAGGCCCGTCCACGTCTCCGGCGTGCACTCCACGATGCAGGTGCTGACGCAGTCCGCCGCAGGGTAGGCGTGGAACCAGATCCAGCCGGCGTGGGTCTTCTCGAACGCGAAGGTGAACGGCCGGAACGGCTTGCTCGTCCCGAACCACACGTAGCGGTTGGCGCCGTGGGCGACCCGGGTGCCGAAGACGTCGGCCCGGGCGGCGCGGATCGCGGACCCGACCCCGTCCGCGGCGACGACGACGTCCGCGTCCGCGGTCAGCGGGTCGCGTGCGGTGTCACCGTCGGCGGCGACGGCGGTGTCGAACATGAGCTTCACGCCGACCTGGCGGGCCCGCTCCGCCAGCACCTCCAGCAGTCGCGCACGGCCGATGGAGTAGCCGTAGCGCCCGCCGAGGTGCACCGGGCGCCCGGACACCTCCACGACCTGGGAGTCCCACACGTGCGCCGCGGCCCGCACCTTCTCGGCACCGAGGGGATCGGTGCGGAAGAGCTCGTCGAGGATGTCCTCACCGAGTGTGACCGCGAAGCCGGAGGCCGTGCCGGGACCGTTGCGCTCCGCGAGGACGACCTCGTCCTGACCGCCCGACCGCAGCCGGGCCAGGATCGAGAAGTACAGACCGGCCGGTCCACCACCGACGACCACGATCTTCACACCGGACCTCCATCGGATGTCATCGATCTGGGACGCAACGACCCTACGAACGTGGCGGACCTGTGTGGACACCGGGTCCGATCACGATCGGTGACGGTGCGCATGCCGGCGGCAAGCGGCTTCGCGACCGGACTCAGCTCTGCCGACCACGCAGGGCCGACCGCCGGACGCGGCGGGCGGTGGTCAGACCGCGCCGTACCTGACGCAGCGCGGGCACCTGGGTGGCGCGGTGCAGGGTGCGGTGGATGCGGCCCATGTCGCCCCGGCGGTCGGTGAGCGACCACGCGAACTCGACGGGGTCGGTGACCTGTTCGAGCTGGCGTCCGGCCTGCTCGAACCACTGCATGTTGCGCCGGGCGGCGTCCTGGATCGGGCCGATCTCCGCACGCCGGCGGGCGTCGTAGGCCGACAGCGCGGCTCCGCGGCCGTTCGGGCAGGTCAGGTCGGCCGCAGCCGTCTGACCGGCGACGCCGTAGAGGGCGTCGACCAGACCCATCGAGTCCTGCATGGCCAGCACGGTGCCCGAGCCGATCCCGAAGTGCGTGGTGTGCGCGGCGTCGCCGGCCAGCACGAGGTCGCCGTCGCGCCAGGTCCGGTTGCGGACCTCGCGGAAGCGCAGCCACGGCTTGTCCCCGAGCCCGCCGAGGGGCTCGATGAGCCGGCGGCCGGCCAGCGTGCGGTGGAAGACCGACTCGACGAGCCGGACGGCCTCGGCCCCGGACATGTGGTCCAGGCCCAGCGCCTCCCAGGTGTCGGGCTCGCACTCGACGATGCAGGTGCTGACCCCGTTCGACGAGGGGTAGAGGTGGATCCACATCCAGCCCGCGTCGGTCGGCTGGAAGTCCCAGACGAAGGTGTCGGAGTCACTGTCGGCGCCGAGCCAGACGTAGGGGTTCGTCCCCTCGTCGACGGTGGTGCCGAAGTGCTCGGCGCGCGCGGTGCGGATCCGGCTGCCGACGCCGTCGGAGGCGACGACCAGGTCGGCGTCGAGGTCCGCGCGGTCCACCGGGGAGCCGTACTCGATCGTCACGCCCAGCTGCTCGGCCCGGCGCGCCAGCACGTCGAGCAGGTCGACGCGGGCGATCGCGTAGCCGTACTTGCCGCCGACGTGCACCGGGCGGTGGTCGCCGACCCGGATCTCCTGTGCGTTCCACAGCCGGGACGCACGGCGCAGCGCCTCGCCTCCCGCCGGATCGTTGCGGAACGCGTCGTCGAGCATGTCCTCGCCGTAGGTGACGGCGAACCCGTGGGTCCGCCCCGCCTCGTTGCGTTCGTGCACGACGACCTCGTCGCGTCCACCGGACCGGAGCCTGGCGAGGACCGCCAGATACAGACCGGCCGGCCCCCCACCCGCGCAGGCGATACGCACGCGAGCCCCCTTCGGTTCATCAGGTCACCGGAAAGGATGCACCGTAGCGCAGCGATTGCGCGCCACGACGGGGTGTGTATGTCCGAGAGGTCCGACCCCGGCCGGTGACGGGCCGTCCGGGGCCCCTCCCCCTGGCACCCGGGTGGTCGACACCTGGTTAGCGTGGTGGTGTGCACGCACTCAGCGGGACGTCCCGCGCCGCCGTCCGGTGGTGCGCGCGATGAGCGTCGGGGAGATGGTCGCCGGCCGGGTCCGCTCGGTCCGCCGCGAGATGGGCAACCCGCTCTACCGCAACGCGTACGCCCTGATGCTCAACACCGTCGTCAACTCCGGCTTCGGGTTGCTCTACTGGGTCTTCGCCGCCCGCGTGTTCAGCACCGAGGACGTCGGCCGTGGCAACGCCATGGTCAACCTGATGATGCTGATATCGGTCCTGACCTCGCTCAACTTCGGTCAGGCCCTCATCCGCTTCCTCCCGACGGCCGGACGCGACTCACGGTCGCTGGTGCGGCTCGCGTACGGGATCAGCGCCGCCATGGCGGTCGTCGGCTCGGCCGCGGTCATGACCTACTGCCACGTCGCCTACGCGCCCGGCGACCCGCTGCACGTCTCCCCCGGCTTCGCCGCGTGGTTCGTGGTCTCGACCGCCGCGTGGTCCATCTTCAACCTGCAGGACCAGGTCCTGACCGGGCTGCGCTCGGCGATGTGGGTGGTGCTGGAGAACGGCGTCTACGGCGTCGTGAAGCTCGGGCTGCTCGTGGTCGTCGCGTTCACCTCGGTGTCCGACGGCGTGTTCACCTCCTGGAGCGCGCCGGTCATCGCGCTGCTGGTGCCGTTCACCCTCCTGATCTCGCGGCGGCTGCTCCCACGGCACACCGCCGAGACCGCGGACCGCGACGACGCGGGTGCCCCGGACCGCGCCACGCTCGCCCGCTACATGGGCGGCGACTACCTCGGCCAGGTGTTCAACCAAGCCATGTCGTCGTTCCTGCCGGTGCTGGTGGTCATGACGATCAGCCAGGCGGCCAGTGCCTACCTGCTGCCGGCCCAGACGGTCTTCCTCGCGATGAGCATGCTGTCGATGGCGATCACCTCGGCGCTGGTCGTGGAGGGCTCCCGGAACCCGGCGCACGCGCACGTGTTCGCCCGGGCGGTGCTGCGGCGGATCTGCCTGCTGGTGTGGCCCGCCTCGCTGGTCATCGCGCTCGCCGCCCCGCTGCTGCTGTGGTTCTACGGGCCGCAGTACGTCGAGAACTCCACGACGCTGCTGCAGCTGCTGATGGTGTCCATGTTCCCGCGCGTGATCGTGACGATGTGGATGACCAAGTCCCGGCTCGCGAACCGCACCTTCCCCCTGGCCGTACAGCAGCTCGTGCACTGCGCGATCGTGCTCGGCGGGATCCCGCTGCTCGCCCCGATGCTCGGGGTCGACGCCGTCGGCTGGATGTGGCTCGCGGGCGAGCTGGTCCTGGCGATCGTCTTCCTGCCGTCGGTGGTGCGCTGGCTGCGTCAGCCGGTCCCGCCGCACCCGCCCGGCGACGGCGGCACCGCCGGCCCGGACGGCCCGGATCCCCTCGCCCGGGACGACGACACCCGGCCCATCGGCGGGCCGGAGGCACGGACCCACGAGTTCCCCCGCGTCCGCGACTGATCCGCGGTCCTGCCGGCTCCGGCGCTCCCTCCGGCTCAGGGGCTCGGAGCCTCGGGGCTCCGGAGGTCCCGGGGCACGGATCCACCGAGCTCCGGGCTTCCGGGGCTCCGATTCACCCGACCTTCCGGCTTCCGGAGGTCCGGTCCAGCGAACTCCGGGCTTCCGGGCGACAGACCGGCCCACGGTCCGCCGGCCACCCGGGGCAATGGCCACCAGCGCTTCCACCCGCGGGCGACCACAGCTGCGAGGCTGCGCCGCGGCACAGCACGGCACGCCGGCCCCCGGCCCACACCTGCCCCCGGCCCGGCGGTCCTGTCGCACCTCGGACGAGGTCGTCGCACCCGCCGCACGGGGTGCGACGACCTCGTGAGGGGTGCGGCAGGTCGCGTGGGGGACCTCGTCGGCTGCAGCGATGCGGCCGTGCGCCCTGCCGAACCCCGCAGTCGTCCGCACCCCACGGAATCGCACCCCGCGCGACGAGGGTGGTCCTCACCCACGCACCGAGGAGCGCCCCACCGGACGACGTGCGAGACAGACCTGTCGATCAGTACGTGAGCGCTGTCCGACCAGGCGTCGGCAACGCTCAGGTACTGATCGATCGGCGGCGGGCGCCGTCCTCGCACGCTCTCCGCGGCCCGCATCCCGGTTCCGCTCCGACGACCGCCAGGAAGGCACCTCGGGACCGGCGTAGGCGGCACACCTGTTGCCGGGGGTGTGGCCGCCCGCGACGGGGTGTGGATGGGGGCGGCGACCCGCGACAACGCACGGCGGCCGTCGCGTGGGGTGCCGCGGCCGGCGGCGGGTCGCCGCGGGGTCGTCGGGGCTCGGCGCGGCGGACGGGTCGGGCGGAGGGTGTGCGGCGGCGAGGGCGGCGCAGGACGAGGGGCTGCGCGAGAGCTCGATGAGTGGACGAGCCGGGTGCATGGACGAGGCCGGTCCACGCACGCCCGGCGGGTGCGGGGACCGGCGCAGGGATGGACCCGGGTGGGTGCGCGCCCGGTGGAACGCACGGGCCGGGACGCATGCGAGGCCCGGCGGGTGCACGAGTCCGGGCGTACGCGGAGCCCGGTGGGCGCGCGGGCCCTCCGGGTGCACCGGCCCGGGGATACGCGCGAAGGCCCCGGTGGAGGCGAAGTCCGGGGCCCGTACGAGACCCGGGGAGAGACGCGAGCCCGGGTGCGCCCGAGAGCCCGGTCAGGAGCGCCCGGTCAGGAGCGCTGGATGAACCTCTCCGGGATCGGGGTCCCGTTGCGCCACAGGTTCCCCAGCGCCCGGTCGAAGGCGCGGGGCCGCAGCCGGACGAGCCCGCCGCCCGGGTTGTGGGTGATCTCGCCGAAGTAGACGTGCCCGTCGACGTCGTAGAGGTCGACGCGGGCGAAGGTGAAGTCCTTGCCCAGCGCGCGGGCGATCTCCAGCATCCGCTCGTAGGACGCGGGCTTCTCGGGCAACGCGTCCGCCTGGGAGAAGCGCCCCGAGATCCGGAACGGCACCCAGTCCGGGTGCAGCATCGTCGAGGTGTGGGCGACGAAGCGGTCCTGGTCGATGACGACCATCGCCGGCTCGCCGTGGAAGACGAAGAACTTGTAGTCGGCGGGTGGCTTGGTGCCGTCGCCGATCATCTCCTCGACGACGGCGCGCGGGGTGAGCCCCTCGTAGGGGCGCTCGCGCCAGCCGTGGGTGAAGAAGTCGGTGCGCAGCCAGCGGGCGACCGTCGAGCGGATCTTCGCGTGGTCGGCGGCGGCCGGGTGGCGCACCAGGATCGTCATGTCGCAGCCGTGGGTGCCCTTGACGACGTAGGGACCCGCGGGGGCCTCCAGGTCGAGGTCCTCGGGCCGCTCGACCACCTGGATGAGCGGGATGAGGTGCTCGGCCCCGATCCGCTCGGCGACGTGGTCCCGGACGGCGTACTTGTCCGCGGTGACGTGCACCAGCTCGGGCTGGTCGTCGAGGTTCTTCTTCGCGAGCAGCTGGGACCAGGTCCGCGGCCGCCGGAACGTCGTCAGCTCCCCCTGGAACAGGGCGTGGTGGGCGATCGCGAAGGCGCGGTGCGGCAGGAACCGGAGCCGCCGGGACAGCATCACCCGTGCGTCGAACGACATTCTCCGGACGATAGCGACCCTCTCCCACCACCCGGCTCACCGGCCCCGGACCGGGTGGCCCGGCGCCCGGGGCAACCTCGGATGCCGCACGGACGTCACCAACAGTGCGCACGCTCGTTGCCATTCGCGAGGAATGCCCGCAGCACGGCCTCGGTCGAGGGCGTGCCGAATGCTCTGCGTCACCCCCTACGGTGAATGCGGGGCCGACGGCGCCGAAGACCGGCGCACCCCGGAAGGAGCTGGCGACTGTGCCGATCGTGCGGAACCCTCACGTTCTCGTCACCGTGATCACCCCCGCCTACAACGTCGGTCCCTGGATCGGTGAGGCCATCGACTCGGTGCTCGCGCAGACCGAGTCCCGGTTCGAGTACCTCGTCGTCGACGACGGGTCGACCGACGACACCGCCGACGTCGTCCGCTCGCGCGCCGAGCGCGACCCGCGGGTGCGGCTGATCCAGGTGGAGAACGGCGGCTCGGGTGCCGCGCGCAACCGTGCCCTGGCCGAGAGCGCCGCCCCCTTCGTCGCGTTCCTGGACGGCGACGACCGCTGGCACCCCGAGTTCCTCTCGCACATGCTCGAGACCATGCACACCGCCCCGCCCGGGGTCGGGATGGCGTACTGCCACACCCGCGTGATGCTGGAGTCCGGGCAGGTCGTGGCGCTGCGCTGGCAGCCGTCGGGCAAGGTCGACATCGACAAGCAGCTGGTGGAGAACAACCCGCCGCACAACGGCAGCTCGCTGATGATCCGCCGGGCCTGCTTCGACCAGGTCGGCGGCTTCGACTGCTCGCTGCCCTCCGCGGTGGACTTCGAGATGTGGCTGCGGATCGCCGCCGGCTCGAACTACCCGCTGATGTGGGGCACCCGCCGCTGGCTGCTCGACATGCGCCTGATGCGCACCGGGTCGATCAGCTCCAACCGGCAGCGCCGGTTCGAGTGCCTGGACAAGGTCATCGCCGACTACGCCCCCCGGATGGGCCGCCGGCACCCGGGCATGGCCTACGTCCGGCCCGCGGTGTTCGCCTACCGCGACGGGCTGGACGACTTCGGCGACCGGTGGGCGCTGCTCGCCCGCGAGGCCGGGGCGACGGAACTCGCGAAGGACTCGTGGGGCCGGTCGCTGCTGGCCTGGAGCAGCGCGGGCCGCGAGCGTCGCGCGCAGCTGCGCAATGTCCGTGACACCGCCCGCAACGGTGCCTACAAGGGCATGTCCGGAGCGCTGCGGACCGCGGTGAAGATCAACTCGCTGCGGGGATGATCCCGGCGCGCGTCGGGTGTCCCCCGGCGTGCGACCGACCAGGGCGATCCCGTACCGCGGCGGCCTCACCCGCCGTCGTCGGGGACGGGGGCTCAGCTACCACGACGCGACCGGCGCCGCCGTCGCCGCGCCGGTGCGGGCCCGGATCGAGGAGCTGGTGATCCCGCCCGCCTGGCGGGAGGTATGGCTCTCCGAGCGGGACCGCGACCACATCCGGGCCGTCGGCTACGACGACGCCGACGACCACGTCCGGTCGCTCACCGACGCCGCGCACACGGCGAAGGACCTGCGGACCCGGAACGCCACCGTCGTCGCCGCGGTCGCGTTCGCCGAGCACGGCTGGGCCGGTGGCGCCGGGCTGTCCGCGACCGCGCTGGAACGGGCCGAGGCCGCCACGACGTGCCGGGTCGCCCGGGCGCTGGGCAACACCCCGGCCGTCGCCCGCAGCAGCTACGTCGACCCGCGCGTGGTGCGGGCCTTCGAAGAGGGCCACACGGTCGCGGCCGGGTTGCGCTGCATCCCGCGCGGCGCCGGCGAGCACCGCAGCCGGGTCGCCGTCGGACGGGCGGTGCTGCGGCTGCTGGAACGCCACAACTGACCCGCGGCCCCCCGGTGCCGGCCGGTCGGCGCATGATGGGTCCGTGGTGGCAGTCGAGGCGGGCCGGACGGAACGACGGGCCCGGGCGGCGGTGGCCCTGGTCTTCCTCACCAACGGCCTGGTCTACGCGAACCTGCTGCCCCGCTTCCCGCAGATCAAGGCCGATCTCGGCCTGTCCAACACCCAGCTCGGGCTGGCGGTGGCCGCGATGCCGTTCGCGGCGCTGCTGGCAGGGCTGACCGCGGGCCCGCTCATCGCCCGGTTCACCTCGGCGAAGGTGGCCTCGTTCGGGATGGCGGTGATCGCGCTCGGCGTCGTGCTGGTGGGGTTCGCACCGTCCTGGGCGCTGTTCGCCACGGCCATGCTGCTGGTCGGGGCGTCCGACGCCGTCGTCGACGTCGCGCAGAACGCGCACGGGCTGCGGGTGCAGCGCCGCTACGGCCGGTCGATCCTCAACGGGTTCCACGCGCTCTGGTCGGTCGGAGCGGTCGCGGGCGGGCTGATGGGCTCGGCCGCCGCCGGGACCGGGCTGGCGCTGCCGGTGCACCTGGGGCTCTCGTCGCTGCTGTCGGTGGTGATCGCCGTCGCGGTGTACCCCCTGCTGCTGAGCGGCGCCGACGGCGACGACCGCCCGGCCCCCGACGCGGCCGACGGTGCACCGCCGCGGCGGCCGTGGACCGGGCTCTGCCCCCGCACCGTGGCGCTGCTCGCCGTGTTCGGGCTGGTCGCGATCTCCGGCACCCTGGTCGAGGACTCCGGCGCCACCTGGGCGGCGGTGTACCTGCAGGGGCTCGGGGCCGGTGCGGCCGTCGCCGGCCTCGGGTTCGTGGCGCTGCAGGGCTGCCAGTTCGTCGGCAGGCTGATCGGTGACCGGATGGTCGACCGGTTCGGCCAGCGCGCGGTGGCCCGCGCCGGCGGTGGGCTGGTGCTCGCCGGGATGGGGCTCGCGCTGGCGTTCCCGACGGTGCCCGGGACCGTCGCCGGGTTCGGTCTCGCCGGGTTCGGGGTGGCGACGCTCGTCCCGGCCGCGATGACCGCCGCCGACCACCTGCCGGGGCTGGCCCCCGGGACCGGGCTGACGATCGTCACCTGGCTGATGCGGGTGGGGTTCCTGGTGTCGCCGCCGGTGGTCGGGCTGGTCGCCGACGCGACGTCGCTGAGGGCCGGGCTGCTGGTCGTCCCGGTGGCCGGGCTGGTCGTCGTGCTCGTCGCGGGGGTGCTCTCCACCCGTCGCACCCGGGCCTGAGCACAGGCAGATCGGATCACTCGTGCGTCTCGACACGAATCGGACGACCCCTTAGCGTCACGGCGCATGTCCTCCACCGTCCCGCCGGCGCCGCCGGGACCCGCACTCCGGTCCTCTCGCAAGGTCGCCACCGCCAGCCTGGTCGGCACCACCATCGAGTGGTACGACTTCTTCATCTTCGGCACGGCCGCGGCCCTGGTGTTCAACCAGGTGTTCTTCCCGTCGGTCGACCCCGTCACCGGCACCCTGTCCGCGTTCGGCGCGTTCGCCGTCGGGTTCATCGCCCGCCCGCTCGGCGGGGCGGTGTTCGCGCACTTCGGCGACAGGGTCGGCCGGAAACCGATGCTCGTCTACTCGCTGCTCATGATGGGCGCGGCGACCGTCGGGATGGGTCTGCTGCCCGGCTACGACACGCTCGGGGTCTGGGCTCCGGTCCTGCTGGTGACGCTGCGGTTCCTGCAGGGGTTCGGCGTCGGCGGCGAGTGGGGCGGTGCGGCGCTGATGGCCGTCGAGCACGCCCCGTCGCACCGGCGCGGGTTCTACGGCAGCTGGCCGCAGGTCGGTGTGCCGCTGGGCCTGGTGCTGGGGACGGCGACGTTCGCGGTGCTGTCGGCGACCCTGACCGACGAGCAGTTCCTGGCGTGGGGCTGGCGGGTGCCGTTCCTCGCGAGCATCGCGCTGATCGGGGTCGGGATGTGGATCCGGCTCGGCGTCCACGAGTCGCCGGTGTTCCGGCAGGCGATGGACGAGAAGGCCGCGAACCGGATGCCGGTGCTGGAGGCGCTGCGCACCTACCCGAAGGAGATCCTGCTCGCCGCCGGGTCGTTCCTGGCGACGAACTCGACGTTCTACGTCTCCTCGGTCTGGCTGGTCACCTACGCGACGCAGTCCCTGTCCTACGACCGCACGACGATCCTCGCGGCGAACTCGGTGCTGTCGCTGTCGGACATCCCGCTGATCATGGCGTTCGGTCTGCTGTCGGACCGGATCGGGCGTCGTCCGATGTTCGTCGGTGGGATGGCGCTGCTCGCGGTGTTCGCGGTGCCGTACTTCTGGCTGGTGTCGACCGGCAGCATCTGGCTGTTCCTGCTGGGCGGGCTGGTCGTGCAGGTGGCGCGCTCGGCGGTGTACGGGCCGCAGTCGGCGTTCTTCGCCGAGCAGTTCTCCACCAGCATGCGGTACTCGGGGGCGTCGCTGGCCTACCAGATCGCGTCGATCCTGGGCGGCCTCGCGCCGCTGCTGTGCACCGCGCTCGTCGCGCTGACCGGGTCGCTCTACGCCGTCGCCGGCTACGTCGTCGGGATCGCGCTGGTGTCGATGGTCTGCTCGTGGCTGATGACCGAGACGCTGCGGTCGGGGCTGCGCGACGACGCCGCCGCCGTCGCCAGGACCTGACCCCTACCGTCCGCCGGTCGCGGTCACCGGCGTGCCCCGTCCGCGGGCACGCCGGGCCGCGACCAGGTCGGTGACCCCGAGCACGAGGGCCAGCGCCACCAGCCCGACGGTGATGAGCAGGCCGTGCGAGATGGCGTCCGCCCAGTCCCCGCCGGACGCGGTGAGCCTGCCGAAGAACACCGCGCCGACCGCGGACAGCCCGATCGCCGTCCCGATCCGCTGCCCGGTCTGCAGCACCCCGCCCGCGGTGCCGCCGGAGGTGTGCGGGATCTCCGACAGCGCGAGGGTCTGGTTCGGCGCGATCACCAGCCCGCCGCCCGCCCCGGCGAGCAGCAGCGGCCCGGCGATCGCGAGCCCGGTCCACGGGCTGTGCGCGGTCGCGGCCAGGACGAGGTCGGTGACGCCGAGCCCGACCATCACCGTCGCCAGCCCGACGACGATCATCGGCTGCCCGAACCGCGCCACCAGGCGCCCGCTGAGTGCGGAGGTGACGGCCGAGCCGAGCGCGAACGCCGTCATCGTCAGCCCGGTCTGCAGCGGGGTGTAGCCCAGCCCGTTCTGCAGGTAGAGGGTGAGCACGAAGAAGATCGAGGTGAACCCGGCGAAGTAGACGGTGCCCAGCGAGGCCCCGACGGCGTAGCTGCGGGTCCGCAGCAGCGCGAAGTCGATCAGCGGGTGACCGTGGACGCGCTTGGCCCGACGCTCCCACGCCACGAACGCCGCCAGCGCCGCGACCGAGACCGCGACCAGCCACCACGGCGCCGACGCCGGGTCCCGCTCGGCGAGTACCAGCGGCAGCATCAGCGCGACGACGGCGACGCCGAGCAGCACCGAGCCGCCCAGGTCCAGCGGGCGCCGCTCCCCCGTGGTCACGGTGTCGGCGGGCAGCAGCCGGAACGCCGCGACCAGCGCCGCGACGCCGATCGGGATGTTGACGAAGAAGACCCAGCGCCAGCCGTCGGCGTCGCCGGCCCAGGACAGCAGCAGCCCGCCCAGCAGCGGGCCGACCGCGGTCGAGATCCCGACGACGGCGCCGAACATGCCGAACGCGGTGCCCCGCTCCGGGCCGCGGAACAGGTCCTGGATGAACCCGACGACCTGCGGGGACAGCAGCCCGGCCGCGACGCCCTGCACCAGCCGGACCGCGACGAGCACCTCCGGGTTCGGCGCGAACCCGGCGACCGCGCTGGTCAGGGTGAACAGGGCGAGGCCGGTGACGAACATGCGACGGCGGCCGCGGTCGTCGCCGAGACGCCCGGACGCGACCAGGACCAGGCCGAACGTCAGCGCGTAGCCGGACACGATCCAGGACAGCTGCGCCGCCGAGGCCCGCAGGCCGGCTTGCATGGCGGGCAGCGCGACGTTGACGATGCTGACGTCGAGCAGGCTCATGAACCCGGCGACCAGGCAGACCGACAGCGCCCGCCAGCGTCGCGGGTCGGGGGTGTACGCCTCGGGCGCGGTGCGGTCGTCGCTCACAGTCCCTCATTCCGCGTCCTGGCGATGCGGGCCGCAACTCGAACCCGGGTCCTGCGGACACGCGTCACATCGTGTGGACTCACCGACCATGTGGACCGTAGAGATCGGGAACCGGTCGTGAGGGGCGCCGAGGCGCTGGTCGGGTCGCTCACCGCGGCCGGGGTCGACGTGTGCTTCATGAACCCGGGGACCTCGGAGATGCACTTCGTGCAGGCACTCGACGCGGTACCGGAGATGCGCGGGGTGCTGGCCCTGTTCGAGGGCGTCGCGACCGGTGCCGCCGACGCCTACGCGCGCATCGCCGGGAAGCCGGCGGCGGTGCTGCTGCACCTCGGGCCGGGGCTGGGCAACGGGCTGGCGAACCTGCACAACGCCCGCCGGGCCGGGACGCCGCTGCTGTGCGTGGTCGGCGGGCACGCGACCGACCACGTCCGCTTCGACGCGCCGCTGGAGTCCGACATCACCGCGGTGGCGCGGACCGTGTCCGGGTGGGTGCACACCAGCGGCGACGTCCGCGACGTCGCCGCCGACGCGATGCGCGCCCTCGCCGCGACCGGCGAGCGCGGCGGGCAGGTCGCGACGCTGGTGCTGCCGGCCGACGTGT
>NZ_JAMXSG010000013.1:0-45793 GCF_024124365.1 Pseudonocardia sp. McavD-2-B | reverse complement strand
CCCGGGCAGCAGGCCCCGGCGACCGCACCGGCCCCCCACCCCGCTCCACCGGCCCGGCGCCGATCGCGCCGCGCGAGCCGTGGACCGTCTCGGCGGTCTACCCGCTGCCCGTGGCCGAGCCCGGCGCCGCGTCGCCGCCGGTCGTCCCGTCCGTCCTGGAGCTCCCCGCCCGCGGCCTGTCCGCCCCCGTCGACGCGGTCGGCACCGCCCCGAACGGCGGGATGGTCGTCCCCGACCAGGTGCGCACGGTCGGCTGGTGGGCCCCCGGTGTCCTCCCGGGCGGCGCGTCCGGGAGCGCCGTGATCGCCGGTCACGTCGACTCGCGCACGCAGGGCATCGGGTTCCTGTCGGTGCTGCCGCAGCTCGTCGCGGGCGAGCCGGTCGTCGTCCGTGGCGGCGACGGCCGCACCGCGGCCTACCGGGTCGTCGCGCGTCGCGAGTACGGCAAGCACGACCTGCCCCGCGAGGTGTTCCGCCGCGACGGCGACCCGCAGCTCGTCCTCGTCACCTGCGGCGGGGTGTTCGACCCGGCGGCGGGGAGCTACGAGTCGAACATCGTCGTCTACGCCGTGCCGGCCGCTGCGCCCTGAGCCTTCCTCACCGGATACCCGGTCGGGCCCGCGACGGCGACCGCCTACCCTGACCTGCGTGAGCAGCACCGTGACCACCCCGCAGGAGACGACCGAGGCGCCGGAGTTCGCCGCCGTCCGTGAGGCCGCGCAGCGCGCCCGGGCCGCCGCCCCGGCCGTCCGCGCCGCGGGCGAGGGCCGGATCGACGACGCCCTGCGCGCCGCCGCCTCGCTGATCCGGGACCGGGCACACGAGCTGCTCGACGTCAACGCCGCCGACGTCGCCGCCGCCGAGCGGAACGGCATGGCGGCGGGCCTGCTCGACCGGCTGCGGCTGGACCCCGAGCGGCTCGCCGGCATCGCCACCCAGCTCGAGGTGCTCGCCGCGACCCCCGAGCCGCCCACCGAGTGGCCGGTCCGCACGCTGGAGACCGGCGAGCGGGTGTTCGAACGGCGCATCCCGGTCGGCGTCATCGGCGCGGTGTTCGAGGCCCGGCCGAACGTGACCGTCGACGTCGCCTCGCAGGTCCTCAAGGCCCGCAGCGCCGCCGTCCTGCGCACCGGGTCCGCCGCGCTCGGCAGTGCCACCGCGCTCGTCGAGCAGGTGCTGCGCCCCGCACTGGCCGACGCCGGGCTCCCCGAGGCCGCCGTGCAGCTCGTCCCGCTGCCCGGCCACGCCGGCGCCGAGGCCCTCGTCGGGTTGCCCGACCTGGTGCCGCTGGTCGTCGTCCGCGGGTCCGGGGACGTCACCCGCAAGCTGTCCGTGCTCGGCGCGACCGCGGGCACCCGGGTGCTCGCCCACGCCGACGGCGGCGGCGTCCTCTACCTCGACGCCAGCGCCACCGAGGCCGACGTCACGCGCCTGGTCACCGACTCGACCGACCGGCTCGGCGTCTGCAACCGGCTCAACCTGCTGCTCGTCGACCGGCCCGTCTACGACACCCTGCTGCCGGTCGCGAAGGCCGCCCTCGACGCCCGCGGCATCGCGCTGTCGCTGCCCCCGCACGACCACCCGCTCGGTCACGAGTGGGCGCTGGACTCCGGCGCCGAGGCGCACGTGACGGTCGCCGTCGTCGACGGCCCCGACGACGCCGCCGACACCGCCGCCCGGGAGACCTCCGGCCTGGCCGCGACGATCTGCGCCGCCGACGAGCAGGTCGCGCGCCGTTTCATCGACCGCTACACCGGCACCGGGGTGTTCTGGAACGCGCCGTCGCGGCTGCTCGACGGCTACAAGCTGCTGGGCCTGCCCGAGACCGGCATCAACGTCGACCACACCCCCGGCCCCCGCGGCCCGGTCACCTACCGCGACCTCGGGCTGCGCCAGTTCGTGATCCTGCCGCCCGAGCACGCCTGACCGGGCAGGTTGTCGGGGGTGGGGGATAGCCTCGCTCCCGTGTCCGTGATCGCCGACAAATCCGCTCTCGAGCTGCACCGGGCCACGCTGGCCAACGGGCTGCGCGTGCTCGTCGTCCCGGACCCGGCCACCCCGGTGGTCGGGGTCTCGGTGCACGTCGACGTGGGCTTCCGTTCCGAGCCGGAGGGCCGCACCGGCTTCGCGCACCTGTTCGAGCACCTGATGTTCCAGGGCAGCGAGAGCCTGGAGAAGCTGGAGCACTTCCGGCAGGTCCAGTCCGCGGGCGGGATCTTCAACGGCTCGACCCACCAGGACTACACCGACTACTTCCAGGTGCTGCCCGGTGCGGCGCTGGAGCGGGCGCTGTTCCTGGAGTCCGACCGGCTGCGCGCCCCGAAGCTCACCGTCGAGAACCTGCGCAACCAGGTGGACGTCGTGAAGGAGGAGATCCGGCTCAACGTCCACAACCGCCCCTACGGCGGGTTCCCGTGGATCCTGCTGCCGCCGGTCCTCTACGACACCTTCCCGAACGCGCACAACGGCTACGGCGACTTCTCCGAGCTGGAGCAGGCCAGCCTGGACGACGCGGCCGCGTTCTTCGACACCTTCTACGCGCCGGGCAACGCGCTGGTCACCGTGCACGGTGACCTGTCCGAGCACGGCGTCGACGGCACCCTCGCCCTGGTCGAGCGGCACTTCGGGGACATCCCCGCCCGGCCCGTCCCGCAGCGGCCGTCGTTCGCCGAGCCCGCTCCCGGCGCGGAGCGGCGGCAGACCGTGGCCGACGCCCACGCCCCGCTGCCCGCCCTGGCGCTCGGCTACCGCGTCCCCGACCCGGCCGCGGAGCCCGACGCCTACCTGGCCCACGCCATGCTCGCCACCGTCCTGGCCGACGGCGAGGCCTCGCGGCTGCAGCGCCGCCTGGTCCACGGCGGCGCCGACGGAGCCGGCCTGGTGACCGACGTCTCGGCGTCCAACGGCCTGATGGGCGGCCCGTTCGACGCCCGCGACCCCGACACCTTCACGATCACCGCCGTGCACCCGGCCGAGGTGTCCGCGGACCGGGTCACCGCCGCGGTCGACGAGGAGCTGGACCGCCTCGCCGAGCAGGGCCCCGGCACCGAGGAGCTGGAGCGCCAGACCGCCCGCTGGGTCGCCGCGCTGCACCGCGAGGACGACCGTGTCATGTACCGGATGCTCGGGCTCGGCGCCCGCGAACTGCTCTACGGCCGCGCCGAGCTCGCCGTGGAGCTCCCCGGCAGGCTGGCCGCCCTGACCGGCGCCGACGTCGCCGCCGCGGCCGCCCGGCTGCGTTCCTCCGGGCGGGCCGTCCTGCTGGTCGAGCCGGCCGCCGAACCGTCCGGGGAGGGCGACGCGTGAGCGCTCCGACCCGTCCCGGCACCGTGAACCACACCGAAGGGGGCTCCGCGTGAGCGCCGGCCGCACACACCGCAGCGCGGAGGAGATCGGCCGCACCGAGCGCGGCCCCCGCCCGTTGCCCGCGCTCGGCCGCACCAAGGAGGTGCCGCTGCCGGACGTGCTCACCGAGACCCTGCCGAACGGGCTGACCGTCCTGGCCGCGCGCCGCCCCGGGGTCCCGCTCGTCGAGACCGTCCTGCGTATCCCGGCCGCCTCGCCGGAGCCGGTCGCCGACGCTGCCCGCACCGCGGGCACCGAGGTGCTCGCCGAGACCATCCTGACCGGCACCGCGGGCCGCGACCGGATCGGCATCGACGACGCGCTCGCCTCGGTCGGCGGGGAACTCGGCGTCGCCGTCGACCCGGAGTACCTGCAGGCGGGCGGCTCCGCGCTGGCCACCGGTCTGCCGACGGTCCTCGACGTCCTCGCCGACGTCCTCACCGCCGCCACCCACTCCGACGTCGAGGTCGCCCGCGAGCGGTCCCGGCTGGCCGAGCGGATCGCCGTCGCCCGCGCGCAGCCGCGCACCGTCGCCCGCGAGGCGCTGATGCGCCGCCGCTTCGGCGACCACCCCATCGTCTCGGAGATGCCGACCGCCGAGGCCGTCGCCGCGGTCACCCCCGAGCGCGTGCGGGAGCTGCACGCCGACGTCGTCGTCCCGGACGGGGCGAGCCTGGTCCTCGTCGGGGACATCGACCCCGAGGCCGCGATCGCCGAGGTCGCCCGCCGGCTCGGGGGGTGGACCGGAGACCACCCCGCCCGGTGGCTGTCCGCCCCGCCGGTGCCGCAGGCGGGCGACCTGGAGCTGGTCCACCGGCCCGGCTCCGTGCAGTCCCAGCTGCGTCTCACCGCGCCCGGCCTGGACCGCACCGACGAGCGCTACACCGCGTTCCAGCTCGCGAACCTCGTGTTCGGCGGTTACTTCTCCTCGCGCTGGATGGAGAACGTCCGCGAGGACAAGGGCTACACCTACGGCGCTCACTCCGGGCAGGAGTTCGTGCCCGGTGGCGCGGTGCTCGGTCTCGACGCCGACGTCGCCTCCGACGTCACCGCCGCCGCTCTGCTCGAGACCCGCTACGAGCTCGGCCGCATGGTGGCGGTCCCGCCGACCGAGCAGGAGGTCACCTCGGCCCGTCGCTACGCGATCGGCTCGCTGCTGATCTCCCTGGACAGTCAGTCCGCGCTGGCCGGCACCCTGTCCGCGCTGCACGCCGCCGGGCTCGACGTCGACTGGCTCCGGGACCGGCCGCGCCGGCTGGAGGCGGTCACCGTCGACGAGGTCGCCGCGGCCGCCACCGCGCTGTTCGCACCGACCCGGTTCACCGGGGTGGTCGTCGGGGACGCCGACGTGGTCGGGCCACCGCTCGCCGCGCTCGGCGGCGTGGTCCGCGGAGGCGGGCGATGAGCCCCGGGGACTTCTCCCTGACCGAGGAGCCGGTGCTGTCGCGCAACGCGCTCTCCCGCGACGAGAACCGGCGCCTGGACCCGGCCTACGTGCGCGACACGTGGGCGACGGCGCGCGTGGTCGTCGTCGACGAGTCCGGACGCACCCCGGTGGACTGGGAGGTCGAACCGGGCCGCGAGTTCCGCGAGGTCGACGCCGCCGCCTGGGACGACGCGGCGGGCCGTGGCGGGCACGTCAGAACCCGCGCGGGCACCGACGTCGCCGCGGAGCCGCCGGCCGAGGCCGTGCTGCTCGGCGAGCGCGAGGGCGTCCCGTACTGGGCGGTGCGCGTCGGGACCGAACGCACCGCCGACAGCGACATCTTCACCGGCGAGGGGGAATGGGCGGACCTGCGCGCCGCGGGCGCGTTCCTCGACCCGCTCGGGTCCGGGCTGCTCACCGGCGCGGTCGCCACGCTGAACTGGCACGACCGGGCCCGGTTCTGCGCGATCGACGGCACCCGCACCCGCCCGCACAACGCGGGCTGGGCCCGGGTCTGCGACAACGGCCACGAGGAGTACCCGCGCACCGACCCGGCGATCATCTGCCTGGTGCACGACGGTGCGGACCGCGTCCTGCTCGCCCGCCAGCCGGTGTGGCCGGCTGGGCGCTACTCGGTGCTCGCCGGGTTCGTCGAGTCCGGCGAGTCGCTGGAGGCGTGCGTGCACCGCGAGATCTCCGAGGAGGTCGGCATCGCCGTGTCCGACGTGCGGTACCTCGGCAGCCAGGCGTGGCCGTTCCCGCGGTCGCTGATGGTCGGCTTCCACGCGATCGGGGACCCGGAGATCCCGCTGACGCCGCAGGACGGCGAGATCGCCGACGCCCTGTGGATCACCCGGGACACGCTGCGGGCGGCACTGGCCCGCGGCGACTGGGGCACCCGGGACGAGCCCGACCCCACCGACGGACCGGTGGTCATGCTGCCGGGGAAGGTCTCGATCGCACGCACCATGCTGGAGTCCTGGGCCGCCGCCGGGGGCTGACCCCGCAGACGAAGCGGCGGCCCGCCCCCGGTGAGGTACCGGTAGCGGGCCGCCGCGCTCCGTGGTGGGAGATCAGGGGCAGGTGTCAGACCCCGAGCCGGGTCTTCACCTCGGAGAAGCTGGGGTTCGTCGCGACCGACTCGTCCGGGAAGACGACGGTCGGCACCGTGCGGTTGCCGCCGTTGGCCTTCTCGACGAACGCCACGGCGTCCGGCTCACGCTCGATGTCGATCTCGCGGTAGCCGATGCCGGCCTGGTCGAGCTGCAGCTTGAGACGACGGCAGAAGCCACACCAGCTGGTCGTGTACATCGTCAGGTCCGCCATACCGGGTGCAACGGGCCCGCTCGCGGGATTCTTCCCGCCCCGCTGTGACCTGCCCGGCACCCGGACGGGCGGGACGGGCGACCCGTGACCGTCGGGGGTGGGTGTCAGGATGGGTGGGTGCCGTCCCGATCCGCCGCCCGCCCCGCCCGTGCGACCCGCGCCGTGCCGGACCCGGCGGCCCCGATCGGCGCGGACGGTCTGGACCCCGAGCAGCGGGCCGCGGTGCACGCGCCGCGCGGCCCGGTCTGCGTCCTCGCGGGGGCGGGCACCGGCAAGACCCGCACGATCACCCGGCGGATCGCCCACCTGGTGACCTCGGGCCACGTCGCCGCCACCCAGGTCCTCGCCGTCACCTTCACCGCCCGCGCCGCGGGGGAGCTGCGCACCCGGCTGCGCGCCCTCGACGCCTCCGGGGTGCAGGCCCGCACCTTCCACGCCGCGGCGCTGCGTCAGCTGCGCTACTTCTGGCCACAGATGGTCGGCGGCAGCCCGTGGCCGCTGCTCGACGGCAAGCTGCGGCTCGTCGGCCAGGCGGCCGCCCGCGCCCGGGCCGGCACCGACTCCGACGCGCTGCGCGACCTCGCCTCCGAGATCGAGTGGGCGAAGTCGACCCTGGTCGCCCCGTCGGACTACGCGGCCGAGGTCGCCCGCCGTCGCCGCGACACCCCCGGCCCGGCCGAGCAGGTCGCCGCCGTCTACGCCGCGTACGAGGAGCTGAAGAACGCGAGCGAGCAGCTCGACTTCGACGACCTGCTCCTGCACACCGCGATCGCGCTGGAGGAGCACGGCGGCGTCGCCGAGGAGTTCCGGTCCCGTTACCGGTGCTTCGTCGTCGACGAGTACCAGGACGTCACCCCGTTGCAGCAGCGCCTGCTCGACGCCTGGCTCGGCGACCGCGACGACCTCACCGTCGTCGGCGACGCCAACCAGACGATCTACACCTTCGCCGGCGCCTCCCCCCGGTACCTGCTGGAGTTCCCGCGCCGTTTCCCCGACGCCGCGGTCGTGCGCCTGCAGCGCGACTACCGCTCCACCCCGCAGATCGTCGGCTGCGCGAACCAGCTGATCGGCGCCGCCCGCAACCGGCCCGCCGGGTCCCGGCTGCAGCTCATCGGGCAGCTCCCGCCCGGCCCCGACCCGGACTTCTCCGAGCACGACGACGAGGCCGGGGAGGCCGCCGCCGTCGCGGGCCGGATCCTGACCCTGATCAACGACGGCACCGAGCCGTCGGAGATCGCGGTGCTGTTCCGGATCAACGCCCAGTCCGAGGCGTTCGAGCAGGCCCTGTCCGACGCCGGCGTGCCCTACCAGATCCGCGGCGGGGAGCGGTTCTTCAACCGGCCCGAGATCCGCCGGGCGATGCTCGCGCTGCGCACCGCAGCGCCGGACCAGCGGCCGGGCACCGATCTCGTCGACGTCACCCGCGCGGTGCTCACCGCCCGCGCCGGGCTGACCGACGAGCCGCCGAAGGGCGCGACGCTGCGCGCGCAGTGGGAGTCGCTGCTGGCGCTGGTCGGCGTCGCCGAGGAGCTGGCCGCGGTCGAGCCGCAGGCCGACCTGCGCCGGTTGTGCGGGGAGCTGGAGACCCGCGCCGACCACGCGCAGGCGCCCGTCGTCAACGGCGTCACGCTGGCGTCGTTGCACGCAGCGAAGGGCCTGGAGTGGGATGCGGTGTTCCTCGTCGGACTCGCCGACGGCACCCTCCCCATCGGTCACGCCGGGGACGACGAGGCCGCCGTCGAGGAGGAACGCCGGCTGTTCTACGTCGGCGTCACCCGCGCCCGGCGGGTGCTGTCGATGTCGTGGTCGCTGACCCGGGCCTCCGGGCGCGGTCCGAAGCGACGCCGCTCGCGGTTCCTGTACGGACTGATCCCGGACTCGCACCCGGCGTCCCGGGTGGCAGGCGAGCGCCGGCCCGGGGGTGCCCGGCCCAAGTGCCGCGTCTGCGGGACCCCGCTGTTCGGGACCACCGCCACCAAGCTCTTGCGCTGCGACGACTGCCCGTCCGATGTGGACCTGGAATTGCTGGACCGCCTCAAGCAGTGGCGGTCGGCGGCGGCGAAGGCGCAGGACGTGCCCGGCTTCGTCGTGCTCACCGACGCGACGCTCACCGCGATCGCGGAGCAGCGGCCCGCCGGACCGTCGGCGCTGGTGGGCATCCCGGGGATCGGCGCGGCCAAGCTGGACCGCTACGGCGACGACGTGCTGCGGGTGCTCGCCGAGCACGCGGCGGAGGGTTCACGACCCCCTCTTCGGTAGGGATCGGCGTGAACTTCCGGCGAGACTTCGAATAATCGGTTGCCGTGCCGTGCGCAGCACTTCTACTGTCGTCGGCACCAGGTGGAGCGCCATGCTCGCGACACAGACGCGTCGCGCGGGAGACCGCGGACGGAACCGGAGGAGGTGACGAGATGGGCACGATCGACACGACCGACCTGATCGGCACCACCCTGTCCGTCCCGGCCCCGGTGTGCGTCCCGGAGCAGACCGTCGTCGCGCACGACGTCGCTCACGCGGGCATCGCGGTCACCGGGGAGTCCGGCGTCCGTCGTCGCCACCAGGGGGTGGCGCTGCTCGCGCCGTCGACGCTCCGCGCCACGGGTGAGGTGTACCCGCTGGGCGGCATGCCGGTCGCGGTCACCGGCCCGATCTTCGATGACAAGTGCACAGCTGCGTTCGTTCCCGGGCGCCGAGGGGGTACCTGACCCTCAGCACCCAGCGAGTCCCATCGGGGCCGCGGAACCCACGCACACGGGTTCCGCGGCCCTGATTTTTTTGTCCCCGATTCCGTCCCGAGAGATGACAGATCCCGACCAGGCCGGTCTGACCAGTTACAGAGAAGTTCGATCGAGGAGGTCGATCGTGTACGTGCGATCCGTTCCGTGTGACGGCGGAATGATCACCGAGCAGTCCGGCGGCGGCGCCGGACCCGACGAGGTGCGGCTGCGGTCCGTGCCGAGCGTGGGCTCAGCCCTGCCCTGCCGCAACGGCGACGCCGACCTGTGGTTCGCCGAGGCCCCGGCCGAGCTGGAGGAGGCGAAGTCCCGCTGCGGCGGCTGCCCGCTCCGGCAGGCCTGCCTGGACGGTGCGCTGGAGCGCGCCGAGCCGTGGGGTGTGTGGGGAGGCGAGATCTTCGACCACGGTCGGGTGATCCCACGCAAGCGCCCGAGGGGGCGTCCCCGCAAGGCCGACCTGGAGCGCGACCGGGCCCTGGCCCTGGCCGCGAGCCGCTGACCACAGCCGTACGGGCGCGACGCGCACCGCGGCGCCGCCGACCCACCAGACCCGAGGAGACCGAGACATGAACGACCTGAAGCCGGCACCGGCCGTGCGACCGATTCCCCGCACCGACCGTTCGTCCCACCTCGTGAACCAGGAGAACGTGATGACGCTCATTCAGGAAGCGCTGGCGAGATCCCATCAGCAGGAGGCACAACGGGCGGCGGCCGAGCACCGGCTCGCACGCCGGCTCACCGCGGGCCGCGGCTGGTCCCGGATCGCGGCCTGGGCCGCCTCCCGCGCCGAGCGGGCGCGGCTGCGCGCCGGCTGATCCCGCCGCCGACCGATGCGATCGGTGCCCCGTCCGGACCCGACGTCCGGGCGGGCACCGTCGTGTCCGGGGCCTGCCGGTCCGCCGGTGGGAGAGGGTGCCTCCTCGTCGCTTTGCTCTGCTCACCGATACGCAACACCCCAGTTCAGGGCGCTGGCGACTCCGTGAAGGCGTCGGCGAACTCCGCCGACGGGACGATCTCGGTGATCACGTCGACCAGTACCCCGTCCGGCCCGGCGACGACGAAGTGCCGCTGCCCGAAGTCCTCGTCGCGTACCGGGAGCAGCGCCTCCAGCCCACCGCGGACGACGAGACGGTCCCACTCGGCGTCGACGTCGTCGACCTCGAGGTTCACCAGCGTCCCGGCGGCGGACCGGCCGCGGTACGCCGCCGGGATCGTCGGATGGTCCCGGTCGAGGACGGCGAGCTCGAAGCGTCCGCGACGGAGGCTGACGTACCAGTCGGTGTCGAAGACGACCTCGAATCCCATCGGGCCGGTCCAGAACGCGCGGGCGGCCGGGACATCGGCCGTCGCGAGGACCGGGTAGCAGCTGCGGAGCACGGCACCCTCCCATTCGCATACATACGGTATGTGAAATCTAGTGACGTACCTTCGGTACGTCAATTGGGGAGGGGGCATGGCGTTCGGTCCGGACAGCGCGAGCGGACCCGGTAGGCGCTGCTGGACGAGGCGGAGTGCCCGTTCGCCCACAACGGGTACGGCGCGGTCGGGCTGCCGACCGTCGTCGCCGGGGCCGGGGTGACGACGGGCTCGCCCTCCCATCAGTTCGACGGCAGCGCGGCGCTGTTCGCCGCGGTCCTGGAGCGGTGGCGGACCGGGTGGCGGATCGGGTGGTCGACGCGGGGAGGCGGTCCCCGACCCGTGGGGGCGGCTCGTCGCCGGGTGCCGGGTGTTCCTCGGCGCCGCACGGAGCCGTCGGCGGCGCGGATCATGCTCGTCGACGGGCCCGGCCTGCTGGGCTGGGGCGCGCCGGCGCGAGCTGGGCGCCGAGTCGTCGGGACGGCACCTTGTCGAGGCGCCGGCCGATCCCGGCGAGCGCGGGGCGCCGGTGCGCAGCCGGTCGAGCCGCTGGCCCGACTGCTGTCGGGCGCCATGAACGAGCACGCCATGTGGCTCGCGGAGCCCGGCACGGCCCATGGGGAGCGAGACCCGGAGCCGGCGCCGACCGGGAGCGGCCCGGTGCCAGCGACCCGGGGCCGGCGCGGAACCGCCGACCGGCGGGTCGGACCCACGACGGGGTGGCGGTAGGACGACCGGACCGGGGAGCGCGGGTGACCGGGGCGCGGCGCGGGCCGCGCTCGACCGGGTACTCGACGGGCTCCGCGTCCGCCCCTGACCCCACGACGCCCCCGAAGACCCCGCCAGTGGCGCCGACCTGCGCTGCTGCGTATCGGTGAGCAGAGCAAAGCGACGACAGGACACCCCCGTCCCGCAGGACCGGAGTAGCGAAGGGAGGTCAGCCGGTCGGGGCGTCCGGCTCGAACATCTCCGGCTGCCACTCGGCGACGATCTCCCGCAGCCGCACGTGGGAGTCGAGCTGGCACAGGATGCCGACGGTCCCCATTGTCACCCGGTGCACCAGCAGGAACCGCGGGGGCAGGTTCAGCGACCGGCCGATCGCCGCCTCCGGGCTACGGAGATCACCGACCCGCTCGGCCTGCTTCTGGATCCATCGGCGGCTGAAGTGGAACTCCTCGGACCCCAGCGGCTCGGTGAAGGGTGCGAGGTAGCCGAGGATCTGCTCGGACTCGATCCGGGCGCCGTCGCGGACGAACCCGGCCGAGCGCATCAGGGCCATCAGGTCGCCGCTGCGCCCCTCGAGCGCGTACTTGGTCATCGTGACCAGCTCGGGGGGCATGCCGTCGGGCATCCGGGCGACCGCACCGAAGTCGAGGACGAGCAGACGGCCGTCGTCGAGGATCCCGAAGTTGCCGGGGTGCGGGTCGGCGTGCAGCAGGTGCGCGCGGTCCGGCGCCGAGTAGTGGAAGCGGGCCAGCTGGTTGCCCGCGTGGTCGCGCTCCTCGCGGGTGCCGTCGCGGATGATCGAGGCCAGCGGGCGGCCCTGTACCCACTCCGTGATGACGGCCTTGGGGGCCGAACCGACCACGCGGGGGATCTTCACGTCCGGGTCGTCCTCGTAGAACGCGGCGAACTCGCGCTGGTACGCGGCCTCGTCGCGGTAGTCGAGCTCCTCCTCCATGCGGTCCTTGAGCTCCGCGACCAGCGGCTTGATCTCCATACCGGGGACCAGCGGCTGCAGGATGCGGCTCATCCGCCCGAGCTGACGCAGGTCCGAGCGCAGCGCCTCCTCGGCGCCGGGGTACTGCACCTTGACCGCGACCTCGCGGCCGTCGCGCTTCCAGACCGCGCGGTGCACCTGGCCGATGCTGGCCGAGGCGGCGGGCGTCTCGTCGAAGTCGGCGAACCGGGACCGCCAGGACCGCCCGAACTGCTGGGTGAGCATGTAGTCGACGTCTGCCATGGGCATCGGCGGCGCCGCGGACTGCAGCTTGGTGAGCGCCTCGCGGTAGGGCTCGGCGTACTCGTCGGGCACGGCCGCCTCGAACACGCTGAGCGCCTGCCCGAACTTCATCGCGCCGCCCTTGAGCTCGCCGAGCACCTCGAACAGCTGCTCGGCGCTCTTGGTCGCGAGCTGGGCCGCGATCTCGTCGCGGTCACCACCCGTGAGACGGCGCCCGAACCCTGCTGCGGCACGTCCGGCGACGCCGAGCGGGAGGCCGGCGAGCTTGGCGGTGCGCGAGGCGGTTCTTCGGGGAATGTCGCTCACACGGTGATTGTCCACCCGGCCGGGGGATTCCCGCACGGCGCGGTGGGCCCCGGTGCGCTGTCCGGTACCGCCGCAGCCGCTGTGCCGCAGGAACAACCGGGTCGTCGGAACCCCGGACGGGTGACGACCGTCGCCGCGTCCGCGTCGACCTCCAGCACCGCTCCCCACGACGCGGGCGGCCGGCCGCCACGCACCGGCCCGTCGACGGCGGCGAGCACCTGGCCGACCGCCACCGCCGCCGTCGCGACCAGCACGTGCGGTGCCGCCGACGACGGTCCGCCGGCCGCACCGGGCGCCCCCGCACAACCGGGACACAGCCCCCGACCCGGCAGGACGAGCGGCCCCACCACGCCGCGGCCGTCGCGCAGGGCCACGAACAGGTGCTCCGACGGAGCCTCCGGCGGCATCGGCCCGTCGTCGGCGAGCACCACCAGGTCCGCGGGCACCCGCCGGGGCGGATCGGTGTCGACACCGGCGTCGCGCAGGAACGTGCGCAGCTCCTCCCCGCGGCCCCGGCCCGGCCCCACCGGCAGCCCGGCCAGCACGTCGTCGGCGCCCGTCACCCCGCCGACCTGCGGGTACAGCTGTCCGATCCCGGCCCGGGCCAGTCCGGCGACGACCGCCACGGCGAGCGCGCCGTTGCCGCGGACCTCGACCAGCGTGCCCTCCCGGCGCCGCCGGACCCGGTCCACGACGTCCGGGTCGGCGAGCAGCCCCGCCCGCCACAGGACGGCGAGCAGCACCGCGACCTCGTCGTCGCCCCGGGTGAGCGCACCGGTCGGGCACGGGCCGTCGGCGAGCCGGTCCAGTGCGTCGACGGCGGCGGGGGACAGCTCCTCCAGCAGCCGGGCCCGGGGTGGGCCGGACCCGATCCGGCGGGCTCGTGGCCCGGCCGGGAGGACGGCGAGGTGGGCGGCGAGCGCGAGCCGTGCGGGCAGTCCGGTCACCGGTGCCACGGTGCCCGCTCCGTGCGGCGACGGGGCCGGAACACGTCCGCGCCGTTCGCATCCGCGAACCGGGGCGGCCTACCCTGGAGCCATGGCGAGTCCCCCGGTAGAGGTCCGACGCAGCGCCCGCCGGAAGCGCATGGTCAGTGCCCGGCGGGAGGGGGAACGGCTCGTCGTGTTCATCCCGGGCTGGATGTCCGCCGAACAGGAACGCGATTGGGTCGCGGAGATGGTGCGGCGCGTCGAGGCGAGCGAGGCCCGCCGCCGCTCACCGGGCCGCAACAACGACGAGGCCCTGGCGCGCCGCGGCCTGGAGCTGTCGAAGCGCTGGTTGGAGGGGCGCGCGCGGCCGTCGTCGATCCGGTGGGTGCCGACGATGCGCACCCGCTGGGCGTCCTGCACCCCCGACGACGCCACGATCCGGATCAGCGAGCGCCTGCGGGACGCGCCGGGCTGGGTCGTCGACTACGTGCTGGTGCACGAGCTGGCCCACCTGCTGTCCGCCGCGCACGACGACGTCTTCTGGTCCTGGGTGCGCCGCTACCCGCGCACGGAGCGGGCCATCGGCTACCTGGAGGGCCTCAACGCGGCCGCGGAGCTCGGCATCACCGGTGTCGACGGCGACCCGGCCACCGCCGACGAGCCCGACGGGGTCGCCGACGCCGACGGTGAGGTCGGCGGGTTCGGCGGGACCGGCCCCGGGATGGAGCCGGTCCGCGCGACCGGGACCTGAGCCGGGCTCAGGAGTCCTTCCGGTCCGTCCCGTCCTCGCCGTCGGTGTCCTCCGCGGAGGGCTTCTCCGTCCCGGGCTCCTCCGGGGTCCCGGACGCCTCGGTCTTCCCCTTCTCCGCGTCGGCCGCCATCTGGCGCTCCAGCTCGGCGATCGGGTCGTCCGGGACGGCCCCGCCGGTCGCACCGCCGCGCACGAAGGCGGCCGGGTCGTCCAGGTCGTCGGCCGACGGGATCAGGTCCGGGTGCGCCCAGACCGCGTCGCGGCCCTCGACGCCGCGCTCGGCGCCCAGCAGCTTCCAGAGGTCCGCAGCGGCCCGCAGCTTCCGCGGCCGCAGCTCCAGCCCGACGATCGTCGCGAACGCCTGCTCCGCGGGCCCGCCCGAGGCACGGCGGCGGCGCATCGTCTCGCGCATCGCCTCGGCCCCGGGCAGCCGCTCGGTCAGCGCCTCGGCGACGACGGTGTCCACCCAGCCCTCGATCAGGGCGAGGAGGGTCTCCAGCCGGGCCAGCGCCGCCTTCTGCTGCGGTGTGTCCTCCGGCTCGAACATGCCGGACTGCATGGCCTCCTGGATCGACTCCGGGTTCGACGGGTCGATCCCGCGGGCGAGCTCCTCGATCCGCGAGGTGTCCACGGTGATGCCGCGGGCGTACTCCTCGACGGCGCCGAGCAGCCGCTCGCGCAGCCAGTGCACGTGGGTGAACAGCCGCTGGTGGGCGGCCTCGCGCGCGGCGAGGAACAGCGTGACCTCACCGGCCGGGCGGTCCAGGCCCTCGGTGAACCGGGCGACGGCCTCGGGCAGCAGCGCGGAGGTGCGCTCCGGGCCGACCGGGATGCCGAGCTCGGTGGAGGTCAGCACCTCCTTGCCGAGCTGCGCCAGGCCCTGGCCGAGCTGGCTGCCGAACGCCATCCCGCCCATCTTGCCGAGCATCCCCAGCATCGGGCCCGCCGCGCCGCGGACCTCCTCGGGCAGACCCTCGACCCAGGCCGACGACAGCCGCGTCGCGACCGGGTCGCAGAGCCGCTTCCAGGTCGGCATGCCGGCCCGCACCCAGTCCGACGGCGTCCAGGCCTTCACCTCGCCGCCGGAGGAGGGGAACGACGTCGCCGGGTCGAGCCACAGCTCCGCGAGCTTCACGGCCTCGGCGACCCCGGTGCGCTGGGCGTCGGTGAGCGACGACGTCGACTGCGCGAGCTGCTGGGTGGCGATCCGGGCGGCGAGGTCGTAGTCGACGGGGCCGTCGTCGGAGGAGCCGCTGCTGGAGAGCATCTGGCCGAGCTGGGACAGCATCTGCCCGAGCTGGCTCATGTCGAACTGGCCCCCGCCGGGCATACCCGGCATGCCGGGGATCCCGCCCATGCCGAACGCCGCGAACGGGTTCTGGCCCGCGCCGCCGGAGGCGCCCGACGGGTCGTCGGACTGGGGGTGCGACCCGAAGCCGAACGGGTCCTTCGGGCCCTCGGGCTCGCCCTTCCCGTCCTTGCCCGACGTGCCCCCGTCCTTGCCGGAGGCGTCGCCGGAACCCGAGTCGGGCTGGTCGCCGGGCTCGCGGTCGCGGTCACGGTCGGCGGGGCCGAAGCCGAAGGGGACGTCGCTCATGGCGTCCACCGTACGCGGGCCCGGGGGGTGGTCGCCGCCCCGACGGCCGGTGGATCGGGCCTGGTGGGGCGGTGTTCGCCGGGAGCGGACCGGGGAACTACGAGCAGCCGGCGGGCGTACCGCCGGTGTCGAGGGTGGTCAGCGCGCCGACCGCCTCGTCGAGGGTCCCGACCCGCACGAGCCGGAGCCCGTCGGGCGCGTCCTCGGCGGCCTCGGTGCAGTTCGCGGCGGGCACCAGGAACGTCTGCGCACCGACCTCGCGGGCCTTCAGCATCTTGAACCGGATGCCGCTGATCGGCCCGACCCGGCCCTCGGCGTCGATGGTGCCGGTGCCGGCGACGAACCGGCCGCCGGTCAGCGGACCCGGGGTCAGCTTGTCGACCAGCGCCAGGCTGAACATCAGCCCGGCCGAGGGGCCGCCGACGTCGCCCAGGGTGATGGTCAGCTTCTGTCCCTCGGCGGGGGAGGTGGCCGGGGTGATGCCCAGGAAGGCCCGCGCCGGGTCGTCCGGGTGGGCGGCCGGGGTGACGGCGACCTGGCGCGGCGCGGCGTCCCCGCGGCGGATGGTGAGAGTGACCGGCTGCCCGGGGCGGGCGGTCCCCATGGCGTCGAGCAGGCCCTGGACCGAGGTCACCGGGGTGGCGCCGACGGCGCGGATCTCGTCGCCGGGTTCCAACACCCCCGCCGACGGCGAGCCGTCGGTCAGCGCGCCGACCGTGACCCGGGTCGGCAGGCGCAGGTGGGTCAGCGCCGCGGCCTCGGCGTTCGCGATCGAGCCGTCGAACTCCTGCTGGTTGGCCTGGGTGACCTGTTCGGTGGACTCGCCGGGCGGGTACAGCGACCAGCGCGGCGCGAGCCGGTAGGTGCCCGAGGCCCACATGCCCAGCGCCCGCAGCGTCGAGATCCCGTCGGTGACGCCGACGGTGGTCATGTTCAGGTGCCCGGTCGTCGGGTAGGTCGGCAGGCCCTCCGCGGACACGACAGGCGTGCCCTCGACCTCACCGAGGGTGTCGAAGGTCGGCCCCGGCCCGAGGGCGACGACCGGCGCGGGGACCACGGTCCCGACCGCCGTGAGGGCCAGCAGTACGAGAACCGCGGTCACCCACGTCGAAGATCGAACGCCCACGGGACGGAACCCTACGATCGTGCGACGACGACGGCGCGCCCGACCCCGGCCCGTCCTGCGACGATGCGGTCGGAGAGCCCGGTGGGTGCCGCCCGATGTGTCGTTTTCGTCCCGACACACCGGGACCCGACCGCGACTTCACCGAACCTCCGTACAGTTGCCCTCGGAGAACCGTGCCGTCGCCCCAGCCGGCCGCGCTCTCCACGAGTCGTACCCGAACTGTGGAGTGTGCCCGTGTCGTCCATGCGGCCCCCTGTGGGAGCGCCGTCGCTGACCCGCCGAACCCGGATCCTGCTGGTCGCCGCGGGCGTCCTCGTAGTGCTTCTGCTCGGTGGCTCGCGGCTGCTGAACTTCTATGTCGACTACCTGTGGTTCGGCGAGGTCGGTTTCCGGAGCGTCCAGCTCACCCGGCTGTTCACCCAGATCGTGCTCTTCGGGGTCGTGGCCCTGGTGGTGGGCGGCCTGGTCGCGCTGACGCTGTGGCTGGCCTACCGCTACCGCCCGGTCTTCGTGCCGGTGTCCGGACCCGAGGACCCGGTCGCGCGCTACCGGACCACGATCATCCAGCGCCTGCGCCTGTTCGCCGTCGGCGTTCCGGTCGTGATCGGTCTGATCGCCGGGCTCGCGGCGCCGACGCAGTGGCAGACCGTGCAGATGTTCCTGCACGGCACCCCGTTCGGCCGCGCCGATCCCGAGTTCGGCAACGACATCGGGTTCTACGCCTTCACCCTGCCGTTCCTGCGGATGAGCCTGAACTGGCTGTTCGTCGCCGTCGCGATCTGCTTCGTGCTCGCGCTGGTGACCCACTACATCTTCGGGGGCATCCGGCTGTCCGGCCGCTCCGGCTTCGTCTCCACCGCCGCGCGTGCCCAGCTCGCCGTGCTCGCCGGGGTGTTCGTGCTGCTCAAGGCCGTTGCGTACTGGTTCGACCGCTACGACCTGCTGTGGTCCAACCGCAATGCGCAGACGTTCTACGGCGCCACCTACACCGACCTCAACGCGGTCCTGCCGGCCAAGCTGATCCTGCTGGTCATCGCGGTGATCTGCGCGCTCGCGTTCTTCGTCGCCGCGTTCCGCCAGAACCTGCAGATCCCGGCGGTCGCCGTGGTCATGCTGGTCGTCTCCTCGATCCTGGTCGGCACGGCGTTCCCGCTGGTGCTGCAGCAGTTCGTCGTCGCGCCCAACGCGAACGTCAACGAGGCCCCGTCGATCGAACGCAACATCGCGGCGACCCGGGACGCCTTCGGCATCGGGCCGGACAAGGTCGACATCGCGCCCTACGCGGGCACGTCGGAGGCGACACCGGCCCAGGTCCGGGCCGACACCGACACCATCCCCAACATCCGGCTGCTCGACCCGGGCAAGCTCAATCGCACGTTCACCCAGCTCCAGCAGCGACGGAACTTCTACGGGTTCTCGCCCAACCTCGACATCGACCGCTACACCGTCGACGGCGAGACCCGTGACTACGTCGTCGCGGCGCGCGAGATGAACGCCAACGGCCTGGTGAACAACCAGCAGGACTGGATCAACCGGCACCTGGTCTACACCCACGGCAACGGGATCGTGGCCGCTCCGGCGAACCAGGTGAACGAGGCCCTGGAGGATGCGGGCGGCTCCGGCGGCCTGCCGAACTTCCAGGTCTCCGACACCCAGCAGCAGGGCTTCGTGCCCGTCCAGCAGCCCCGCATCTACTACGGCGAGCTGCTCGACAACCAGTACTCGATCGTCGGTGCCGAGCCGGGTACCGCGCCGCGGGAGTACGACTCCGACGAGGCGCAGTACACCTACACCGGCGCCGGCGGCGTCCCGATCGGCGGGCTGTTCAACCGCTCGGTGTTCGCGCTGGCCTACGGCGAGCGGAACATCCTGTTCAACAACTCCATCAACGCCGACTCGAGGATCATGTACGTCCGGAACCCGCGGGACCGCGTGCAGGCGGTGGCCCCGTGGCTGACGCTGGACAACGACCCGTACCCGGCCGTCGTCGACGGGCGGGTGCAGTGGATCGTCGACGGCTACACCACGCTGCAGAACTTCCCCTACGCCGAGCGCGTGCAGCTGGGCGACGCCACGTCGGACTCCCGGCTCGGGCCCAATGGCCAGCAGCTGCCGAACGACACGATCAGCTACCTGCGCAACTCGGTGAAGGCCACGGTCGACGCCTACGACGGCACCGTGAAGCTCTTCGCCTTCGACGAGTCCGACCCGGTGCTGCAGACCTGGGAGAAGGCGTTCCCGGGCACGGTCGAGCCGCGCTCGGCGATCACCCCGGACCTGCAGGCCCACCTGCGCTACCCGGAGGACCAGTTCAAGGTCCAGCGTGAGCTGCTGACCCGCTACCACGTCGACGACCCGAACGAGTTCTTCTCCACCGTGTCGTTCTGGGACGTCCCGTCCGACCCGACCGTGCAGGGCGGCAACGGCGGCAGCCAGGACGCGCAGCCGCCGTACTACATCTACGCGGGTCTTCCGGGGCAGGAGGGCGCGTCGTTCCAGCTCACCAGCGCGCTGGTGAGCCTGCGGCGGCAGTTCCTCGCCTCGTACGTCTCGGCCAGCTCGGACCCGGACACCTACGGGAAGCTGACCGTGCTGCAGCTGCCGAACGAGACCCAGACGCTCGGCCCGCAGCAGGTCCAGGCCCGGTTCCTCGGCTCGCCCGAGGTCTCCTCCGAGCTGAACCTGCTGCGGCAGAACCAGACCACGATCGACTACGGCAACCTGCTGACGCTGCCGGTGGCCGGTGGTCTGCTCTACGTCGAGCCGGTGTACATCGAGCGGGCGGGCGGTCAGGACAACTCGACCTATCCGCAGCTGGCCCGCGTCCTGGTGTTCTACGGCGACCGGCTCGGCTACGACGCGAGCCTGTCCCGGGCCCTCGACGAGGTGTTCGGCGCCGGAGCCGGTGCCGCCGCGGGCGGTGCCGCTCCGACGACCGGGCAGCCCGCCCAGCCGACGACGCCCACGACGCCGGCCACGCCGAACGGACAGGGCGCCCAGACCCCGGCGGCGCCCAACGCGGCGCAGGCGACCGCGGCGCAGCAGATCCGCGCGGCGCTGAACGAGCTCAAGGCGGCCCAGCAGTCCGGTGACTTCGCCAGGCAGGGCGAGGCGCTGGCCGCACTGGACCGTGCGGTCGCGGCGTTCCAGGGCGCCGGCGGCTGATCATCGTCGGGCCGGACCCCCCTGCGGGTGGGTCCGGCCCGGCGTGTAGGGTTGCCCTTACAACACAGACGGAATGCACGTGGTTCCGTTCGGCGCGGGGTGGAGCAGCTCGGTAGCTCGCTGGGCTCATAACCCAGAGGTCGCAGGTTCGAATCCTGCCCCCGCTACCACCCACGAAGGCCCCCAGGATCTCCTGGGGGCCTTCGTTCTTCGTGGGGTCCGGCCCCGTCGCCGGGAGCGACCCCCCTCGGAGGTCCGGTGAACGGCCGGTGTACGGTGGTGACACAACACAGACGGGATCGCACGCGGTCCCGGACGGCGCGGGGTGGAGCAGCTCGGTAGCTCGCTGGGCTCATAACCCAGAGGTCGCAGGTTCGAATCCTGCCCCCGCTACCACCCACGAAGGCCCCCGGGGAGCACCCCGGGGGCCTTCGTCCTGTCAGGGGACCCGCGCGTACTCGGCGACGATCACTCCGGAGCGGTACGGCGTCGACCGCACCAAGTCCCACGACTGCGGCCGGTACCCACCGCCGTCGTCGAACAGGGGCTTGCCCGCCCCGAGCACGACCGGGTTCACCTTGAGCACCAGCCGGTCGATCTCGCCCGTCAGCGCGGCCGCGAGCCGCCCGCCCCCGCAGAGCCAGATGCCGGCGCCGGTGCGTTGCTTCAGCTCCCGGACGAGCTCCACCGGGTCGCGCCCGGTCACGGTGATCCCGGCGGGCACCGCGTCGGCGGGCCGGCTGCGCGACAGGACGTACTGCTCCAGGTGCGGGTACGGGTCGGCGGTGACCGCCAGGCCCGCGGCGTAGGTGTTCCAGCCCATCAGCACGGTGTCGAACCGGCTGTTGTCCGCGGTCAGCCCGAGCACCTCCAGCCCGACGGCCGGGACCGTGTCGGTCCACTCCCGCAGGATCATGTCGATGTGGTCGCCGCTCTGCGGGAAGGCATCGAAGGCGTCGTCGGGGGCCGCGATGCGGCCGTCGAGCGAGACCGCGACGTAGTAGACGAGCTCGCGCATGCGCAGACCTCCGGGTCGAGACAACCACGACGGGTGTCGTGGTCGTCGAAAGTACAACAGGCGTCGTGGTTCGTCTAGGGTGCCCGCATGGCACGCAACGACGACCGCAGGCAGCGGCTGGCCGACGCGGGGCTGGCCGTCCTGGCCCGCGAGGGCGCCCGGGGGCTGACCCACCGCGCGCTGGACCGGGAGGCCGGCGTCCCGACCGGCACGGCGTCGAACTACTTCCGGACCCGTGCCGAGCTCGTCCATGCGCTGGCCGACCGGATCGGGCAGCGGCTGGCGCCGGACCCGGACACCGTCGCCGGGCTGCGTTCGGGGGAGGCGGGGCCCGCGATGTTCGCCGACCACGTCCGCGACATCGTGCGCCGGCTCGGTGCGGAGCGGGAGGTGACGCTGGCGCTGTTCGAGCTCCGCCTGGAGGCCGTCCGGCGCCCGGAGGTCGCCGAGGTCATGGGGGAGTGGCTGCGCACCGGGTTCGCCGCCGACGTCGCCTACAACCGGGCCGCGGGACTGCCCGGCGGGCCCGCGGAGATCGCGCTGTTCCACTACGCGGTCGACGGCCTGCTCCTGGACCGGCTGACCCTGTCCATCGACCCGGACACCCCGACCGACACCGTCGTCGACGCACTCGTCGACGGGCTGCTCCCGCCCGCTCAGGGCGCCGGTGCGACCTCCAGCACCCGGTAGCCGCGCTCGGAGGCCAGGCGGGTCGTCGGGAAGCCCTGCTCGTCGCTCAGCCACCGTTGCAGCGAGTCCGAACCCAGATTCTTGGCCACCACCAGGTATGCCCGCCCGTCCGGGAGGAGCCGCGGGAGCCAGCGCAGCAGCAGCTCGTGCAGCGCGGTCTTGCCGGAGCGGATCGGCGGGTTGGAGTAGATCCCGGCGAAGGTGACGTCGTCGGGGACTTCCTCGGGCCGGCAGGCGGTCACGTTGCCCAGCCCGGCCGCGTCGGCGTTCTCCCGGGTGAGGCCCAGCGCGCGCTCGTTGAGGTCCACCGCCCACACCGGAAGCCGGCGGCGCCGGCTGGCCAGGGTGAGCGCGATCGGGCCGTAGCCGCAGCCGACGTCGAGCAGCGGGCCGCGGACCGGCGGCATGGGTGCGGTGTCGAGCAGCACCCTCGTCCCGCGGTCGAGGCGGCTGTGCGAGAAGACCCCGGTGTCGGTCACCAGCGACAGGTCCACGTCGGACGTGTGCAGGCGGACCGACCCGCGGTGGCTCGCGACGGACGGCGTGGCGCTGAAGTAGTGGTCACCCACGCCGGGTGATGCTACGGCGGGGACACTGGGGACATGAGGACGCCACAGCCCCCGCAGGACGTGCCCATCCGCGAGGAGCCGATCCGGATCGGTCAGTTCCTGAAGCTCGCCGGGCTCGCCGAGGACGGCGTGCACGCCCGCGAGATCCTCGAGGCGGGCGAGGTCACGGTCAACGGGGCACCGGAGCACCGCCGGGGCGCCCAGCTCCGTCGCGGCGACGTCGTCTCGGTGGCCGGGCGGAGCGTCCGCCCGGTCTGAGGCTCACCAGCCGAGGTGGTCGAACGCCGTCGCGAGCGTCGGGGCGAGGGTCTCGGCGTAGGTCGCGGTCAGGTGGTTGTCGTCCATGTAGACGAGCACGTTGCCCACCTCGCTGCGGCAGACCGCCGGGTCGCAGATGCCGTCGGCCACGTCGGCGAACACCACGTTCGGCGGGACGCCCGGGACCGCCGACCACGGCGGGTACGGCTGGTACAGCGTGTGCCGGTCGATCTCGCAGGCCGGTGCGCCCCGGCCCTGCGTGGCGACGCAGTCGACCACGTTGAAGTCGAAGCGCGGGTTGTCGCGGACGGCGACGACCGGGATCCCGGCCGCGTCGAGCCGCTGCCAGGCCTGGACGAACCCCTCGGGGGTCTGCTCGTGCAGCCCGGGCCGCACGTCGCGGCTGGCCAGTGTCAGGACCGCGTCGGGGTGCATCGCGACCAGCTGGTCGTGCACCGCGGCGTTCCAGTCGGTGCAGCCCTGGTCGTCGGCGACGGTCTCCGAGCGCACCGACATCGGGCAGGCCCCGCGGAACATGCCCACCATCGACCAGTTGCGCTGCTCGGCGATCACCGCGAGCGAGGCGGCGTACTGCTGGGCGTGCGAGTCGCCGACCACGGCGACCGTCCGCTCCGAGGTCTCCGGGTCCGGCGCGGGCACGGTGCAGACCTCGAGCTCCGCGCCGTGCTCGGAGGGCCCGCAGTCCCAGTGGGTGCCGCGGTAGCTCCAGTCGTCGGGCGCCTGCACCAGCGACGGGGTCAGCTCGGCGTCGGCCGGGTCGAGCGAGGCGAGGTCGAACTGCGGGGACAGCGCCACCGCGCCCGGGTGCGACGGCGAGCCCGCCAGTACCGGCGTCGACGCCCGCGCGGCGGCCAGCCCGTACCAGGAGCCCGCCGCGACGAGCACGGTCAGCGCGAGCACCCCGCCGGTCCGCAGCGCGTGGCGCACGTCAAGCTCGGCGATCCGCTGCTCGACGAACCGGTGGGTCAGCCAGGCCAGCACGAACGACACCGCGATCACGGCGGCGCCCTGCTCGAGGTCCAGCCGGTCCTGCCCGGTGCGCACCAGCGTGAGCGTCAGGATCGGCCAGTGCCACAGATACAGCGGGAACGAGATGTCGCCGATCGTGCGCAGCACCCGTCCCGACAGCAGGCGGTCGACGCCGAACCGGTGCCCGGACCGCCCGGCGACCAGCACCATCGCCGCGGCCAGCGTCGGCCAGAGCGCCGCCCAGCCGGGGAACGCGCGGTCGACCTGGAGCAGGATCCCGCAGGAGACCAGCGCGGCCACGCCGCCCCAGCCGAGCACCGCGCGGGTGCCGGGGGTCAGCTCCGGCCGGTCCTCGATCCGGGAGATCCACAGCGCGAGCAGCCCGCCGAGCGCGAACTCCCAGATCCGCGTCGCGGAGTGGAAGTAGGCGAGCGGCTGGTTCACCAGCGTCAGGTACACCGAGTACGCGAACGAGGCCGCGCCGACGGCGAGCAGCGTGCCGGTGAGCCGCCGGTGCAGGTCGGCCCCGTCGCGCCGGGTCGCGATCGCGACACCGGCCACGACCAGCGGCGCGAGCAGGTAGAACTGACCCTGGATGGACAGCGACCAGAAGTGCTGGACGATGCTGGCCGCGTTGTCGCGGGCCGCGTAGTCGACCGAGTTGTGTGCCAGTTCCCAGTTCTGCAGGAACAGCAGCGACGCGACCGTCTCCCGGACGGTCGGCATCCAGCGGTTCTCCGGCAGCAGCCAGAACCCGGCCACCACGCCCGCGACGAGGACGACCGTGACCGCCGGTAGCAGCCGGGAGAACTGGCGGCGCCACGTGGCGAGTACGTCGACCCCGCCCCGCGCCGCCGCCCGGTGGAGACCACCTGTGATGAGGAAGCCGGTGATCAGGAAGAACACGTCGACGCCGCCGGAGACCCGGCCGACCCAGACGTGGTAGACGACCACCAGCACCACCGCCAGGGCGCGCAGACCCTGCAGCTCCGGACGGAACCGGGAGCGCGCGACGCCCCCGGCCGTCGTCGTGGTGCGGCTGGCGGGGGCTCCACCGGGGGACGACACGAGTGGCAGCTCCTCGTTGCGGGCACGATCGGGTAAAGGAAAGTTTACGATTCGACCCCTACAACGACGACGGCGGTCACCGGGTTCCCCCGGTGACCGCCGCTCGTGGGGTCAGGGTCTCGCTCAGTATCCGATGTATCCGCCGTGGCTGCCGACCCGGCCGCCCGCGTCGAGGGTGTCGATGCCGTAGCGGTCGATCATGTAGCGGACGCCCGCGGTGATGTTCGCGATCGGGTCGGTGATCGACCGGTCCGCGAAGTCCGGGTGCACGTAGGCCGCGAACGTCGAGGGGATGACCTGCATGAGGCCCTCGGACGGGTTGCCGGCCGCGGCGTTGGAGTCCCAGTTGTTGATGGCGTGCGGGTTCCCGTTGGACTCCTTGAGGATGATCCGCTTGAGCCCGCTCGCGTAGGCCTGGGACAGTCCCATGTGGTCCAGGGCCTCGGCGATCCAGCCGTCCAGCCCGCCCTGGGCGACGATCGCGTCGATCCGTGCCTTCTCGGCCTGGCGTGCCTTCTCGGCAGCGGCGGCCTTGGCGTGCTCGGCGGCGATCTTCGTCGCGATCTCGTGCGCCTTGCCCATGGACGCGAGGTCGGCGTCCTGGGCGGGGGCGGCGGCCTGCAGCGCGCCCGACGCGGCGGACGGCTGGGCGAAGGAGACCGGGCTGAAGAAGCCGGAGGTCGATCCGTCCGTGGCCTTCGTGGCCGAGGGGATGTTCGCGGAGTACGCGGCCAGCGTCGTGGCGGCGGTGGTGCCGCCCTCCTCGGCGTCGGCCTGCGTCGAGGTCCCGTCCAGAGTGGTCGGGACGATCGCGGCGAACGCACCGGAGGCGAGCACGCCGAACGCGGCGCCGGTGGCGGCCGTGCGGGTGCCCGCACGACGCGCGGCGTGCGCGGGGCCGCCGTGCCGCGAGGAACGGAGGGACGGTGCAGCGGCCGTCGCTGCAGGTGTGGTCGCCACGGGTCGGGGGAACCCGTGGTGGCCACCGGGGGAGCGGTGTCCGGGCAAGGAAACGCCTTTCAGATCACGGACGGCGCCGCGCACGAACGGCCGGGTCGGGGGTCCCGGGTGAGCCGGTCGGGGAGTCCGGCTCCAGCCCGCTCGTGATCGGGCCGTGATGACTGGGGATGACCGTAGAGGGCCCCGCCGCGGGGGTCCAGCCCCGGGGTCGTCGGTCGCCGCGCGACAGACACCGTTCACCGGTTCCGTGATCTTGATGGCGTGCGGGGCGCAACCCGGTGGACGGTGCGCCTCGGCCGACGGACGGCGGTCCCCGCAGGTGGCGGGCTCGCGACGAACGGCGCAATACTGGAGTCGGCTCGAGGTTTGCACGGGCCGTCCCGATGCGCGGACCGGCGTGTGGGGGCGGCCGCGGCGGGGTGACAGGACGGGGACGGGCATGGACGCGGGCGACCTGCTGACCATCGGGGAGATCGTCGAGCGCAGCGGGTTCCCGCACTCGGCGTTGCGCTACTACGAGCGCGAGGGGCTGATCTCCGCGACCCGGACCTCGGGCAACCAGCGCCGCTACCGGCGCAGCGTGCTGCGCCGGCTCGCCTTCGTCCGGGCGGCCCGGTCCATCGGGGTCGGGCTGGAGGAGGTCCGCTCCGCCCTCGACGCGCTGCCCGCGGACCGGACGCCGACCCGGTCGGACTGGGCCCGGCTGTCGCGGTCCTGGCGCGGCAGGCTCGACGAGCAGATCGACGCGCTGACCGCCCTCCGCGACGGACTCGACGGCTGCATCGGCTGCGGCTGCCTGTCGATGACGACCTGCCGGCTGGTCAACCCCGACGACGCCGCCGCCGCGTACGGCGACGGTGCCCGGGTGCTGCCCGCCGCGCTGCGCCGCCCGCCGGTGCACGGCCGGTGAACCCTGCCCTGCGACCGCTGCCGTGGCGCCCCGGGCTGCCTAACCTGGGGTCGTGACCGATCTCGTACCGGACCGCTGGTTGACCGTCGACGGCCTCGCCAACGCCCGTGACGTCGGCGGCCTCCCGCTCGACGGCGGGGGCCGCGTCCGCACCGGCGTCCTGCTGCGCACCGAGTCCCTGGAGGGGCTGGGGCCGGCCGCCGTCGCGTACCTCACCGACGAGCTGGGTGTCGCGCAGGTGCTGGACCTGCGCACTGACCACGAACGCACGACCTACGGCCTCGGTGCGCTCGCCGCAGCCGGGGTGCCGGTGCACCGGCTCAGCTTCATCCCCGAGACCGGGATCGCGCTGCCCGAGGTCGACCTCGGCGACTCCCATCCGATGCTCGGCCACTACCTCGCCTACCTGGAGGGACGCGGCGAGTGCGTCGTCGACGGGGTCCGCCGGATCGCGACCCTGGACTCCGGGACGACCGTCGTGCACTGCGCCGCGGGCAAGGACCGGACCGGGGTGCTCGTCGCGCTGGTGTGCGCCGCGGTCGGGGTACCGCGGGAGGAGATCACCGCCGACTACGCGCTGTCCGCGACCCGGATCGACGCCCTGTTCCGGAAGTGGACGACCGCCTCGGGCGAGCCGATGCCCGGTGTCGACGAGCTGGACCGGCACCGCCCGCGGGCCGAGGTCATGGCCGAGTTCCTGCGGCTGCTCGACGAGCGCCACGGCGGTCCGGTCGGCTGGCTGCGCGAGAACGGCCTCACCGACGACGAGCTGGCGCGTCTCCGGACCCGGCTGCGCGACGGGAGCGCCTGAGCACGCTCAGGGCAGCTCCTCGATCGGCACCATCGGGTCGAGCTTGCGCAGCGCCCCCGGGTCCCCGGTGACCGCGGGCCAGCCCCGCCGCCGGGCGGCGGTGACGACCTGGCCGGTCACGATGTCGTCGAGCCCCTGGGAGGCCAGCAGCAGTCCGGCCTCCTGGGCGCTCTCCGGGGACAGCTCGTGGATCACGGTGTTCGGCAGACCCAGCAGAACCTGCAGTGCGGCGTGGTGCTCGGCGTCGACCATCGACCAGGCGCGACCGAGGGCGGCGCTGGGCACCGCGAGCACGATGTTCTCCTCCACCGCGGCCCAGACCAGGGCACGCATGTAGACGGGGCGACCGGTCGCGAAGGCCGCCAGAGCCGAGGAGTCGAGTACGCGTCCGCCGATCATCGCGGGCTCAGCCGACGGCCACGGGCGGGACCGGGCGCAGCGAACGGCGCGCGGCATCCAGCTCGTCGGCCGGCGGGGGGCCGCCGTAGAGGTCGGCCAGGGTGGCCAGGGAACGGTCCCGGTCCTGTCGTGCCTGCACGGCCTCCGCCACGTAGGCGGACAGGCTCGACGCCGATCCGCGGGACACCGCGTCCCTCGCCTCGGCCACCAGCTCCGCCGGCAGCGTGACCGTCACCCGCTCGCTGCGCATACCGAAAGGCTACTCCCTGCATACCGCCCGGGCCACGGACACGCCGCGGGAAGCAGGTTACCGGCGGGTATGGAAGGCTCCGGGGCGGGACAGTGCCGACCTCACACGAAGAACGGGTGCTCATCCATGGACCTCACCTTCACTCCGGCCGAGGAGGAGTTCCGCGCGGAACTGCGCTCCTGGCTCGGCGCCCACATCCCGCAGGAGTGGACCCGCCCCGGGTTCTGGGAGTCCCTCGAGGACTCCGAGAGCTTCCGGCTGCGGCGCGACTGGGAGCGGGACAAGGCCGACGCCGGGTTCGCCGGCATCCAGTGGCCCGTCGAGTACGGCGGCCGCGGCGGCACACCCGGCATGAAGGCCATCTACGACGAGGAGACCGTCCGCGCCCAGGCGCCCCGTACGGTCAACCCGCTCGGGCTGACCTTCCTCGCGCCGACGGTCATGGCGATCGGCACCGACGCGCAGAAGAAGGAGATCATCGGCCCGCTGCTGCGCAACGAGGTCGTGTGGTGCCAGGGCTTCTCCGAGCCCGGCGCCGGCTCCGACCTCGCGGCGCTGTCCACCAAGGGCGTTCGCGACGGTGACGACTTCGTCGTCAACGGCCAGAAGGTCTGGACCACCAACGCCGTGCACGGCGACAAGATCTTCACCCTGGTCCGCACCGAGGCCGGGTCGGAGAAGCACCGTGGCATCTCGATGCTGCTCATCGACATGGACCAGCCCGGCGTCACCGCGCGCCCGTTGCGCCAGATGAGCGGGGCGAGCGAGTTCGGCGAGGTCTTCTTCGACGACGCCCGCGTCCCGGCCGCCGACTGCCTCGGCGAGATCGGCGACGGCTGGCGCACCGCGATGCTGCTGCTCTCGTTCGAGCGCGGCGCGTCCGGCATCTCCCAGTACACCGAGTTCCGTCGTCAGTACGACGAGATCGCCGCTGTCGCCCGGCGGCTCGGCCGCGACACCGACCCGGTGATCCGCGACGACCTGGCCCGCGTGCTGATCGAGCTGGAGTGCCTGAAGCTGCACTCGATGCACGTGCTCACCCAGGTCGAGCAGGGCCGCGATCTCGGCTTCGAGGCGTCGATGACCAAGCTCCAGTGGTCCGAGGCGTTCCAGGACCTCTGGGAGGTCTACGACCGGATCCTCGGCGAGGACGCCACGCTCGACGCGCTGCCCGACGGCACCGACCTGCGCCCGCTGCACGCCCAGGCCATGTGGTCGCGCTCGGTCACCATCTGGGGCGGCTCGTCGCAGGTGCAGCGCAACGTCACCGCCGAGCGCGTGCTCGGCCTGCCGCGGTAAGGGGAGCGGACACATGTTCTTCGCACTCACCTCCGACCAGCAGGAGTTCGGCGCCGCGGTGCGCGACTACCTGGCCGAGCGCTTCGACCTCGCCGCCGTGCGGACGGTCGTCGAGAACCCGTCCGACGACGGCAACCCGGCGTCGTTGTGGCGCGCCGCGGGCGAGCAGGGGTGGACCGCGGTCACCGTCGACGAGGAGCACGACGGCCTCGGTCTCGGCCTGGTCGAGGCCCAGGTGATCGCCCGGGCGCTCGGGGCGGGTGTCGCCCCCGGCCCGTGGCGCGGCACCGTGCTGGCCGCCGACGCGATCCGGCTCGCCGGCTCCGACGAGCAGAAGGCGGCCTGGCTGCCGAAGCTCGCCGCGGGCGAGGCGGTCGGTGCGTTCACCACCCGGGGCAGCGCCGCGACCGGTCTGCCGGTGGTGGAGTACGGCGCGCTCGCCGACGTCGTCGTCGCCCCGGCCGAGGACGGCCTGCCCGGGCTGGCGCTGATCACCGGCGCCACGGCGTCGCCGGTCGGCAGCTACGACGGCACCACCCGGCTCGCGTCGCTGGACGGCGGGACCGCCGAGGCGCTGCCCGGCACCACCGTCGAGCTGCAGAAGCAGCTGACCGACCGGGCGACCGTGCTGGTCGCCGCGGACCTGGTCGGCATCGCCCGCGAGGCGTTGACCCGCACCGTCGCCTACGACCGCGAGCGCACCCAGTTCGGTGTGCCCGTCGGGTCGTTCCAGGCGCTCAAGCACGCGCTGGCCGACCTGCACGTCGGGGTCACGATGGCCGAGCACGCGGCGCTCTACGCCGCGCACGCGGTGGACGCCGGGCTCGACGGTGCCGAGCTCGCCGTCGCCGTCGCCAAGGCCAAGAGCAGCGACGTGGCGCTCCAGGCGACCGCGGCGATGATCCAGTTCCACGGCGGCATCGGTTACACCTGGGAGCACGAGGCGCACTTCTTCTACAAGCGCGCCAAGCGGCTCGCCGGCCAGTACGGCGACGTCGCCGTCTCCCGCGAGCGGATCGCCTCCCTGACCATCGGGGCCTGACCCCTCCGTGGGCCGCGTGAGGCCACAGTGCACCCCGTCTGCTCAGGGCGGATGTGCGCTGTGGACTCGCGCGCCCGGCGCGGACGTGGGACCGTCGGACGATGGCACCCGTCACACCGGTCAACGCCACCGCCGCCGCCCTCCTCGGTCTGCTCCACGGCGGGCCGATGACCGGTGGGCAGCTGGTGGCGGCGGCCGGTGAGCGGTTCGGGCTGTTCTTCTCGGTCACCCGCAGCCAGGTCTACCGCGAGCTGCCCGCGCTGACCGAGGAGGCGTTGCTGCGCCTGGGCAAGCAGGGCCCGCGGGCCAGCCAGCAGTACGTGATCACCGCCGCCGGCAAGCGGTCGTTCAAGCACTGGCTCGCCACCGGTGGCGACGCCGACGCCGTCCGCAGCCCGCTGGTGCTGCGGCTGCTGCACGCGGGGACGCTGACGGTCAAGCAGCGCACCGAGCTCGTCGCGGCCGCCCGCGAGGCCTACGCCGAGCGGCTCGCGGTGGCCCGCGCCGCCGCCCGTGCGACCGACGACCCCTACGGCCGTCCGGTCGCGGACTTCGCCGTCGCCCACACCCGGGCGATGATCAAGCTGATCGACGCGATCCCCCAGGACTGAACCGGGTCCCACCCCCGCGTACCCTCGACCGTTGTGAACTCCGACGTCCAGGCCGACCTGAAGGACCTCGACACCACGCTGTCCAGCATCGAGGCCGTCGCCGACGTGCCCCGGCTGCGCCAGGAGATCGAGGAACTGTCCGAGCAGGCGGGCCGGCCGGACCTCTGGGACGACGTCGACGCCGCCCAGCAGATCACCAGCCGGCTGGCCTACGCCCAGGGCGACCTGCGCCGCCTCGACGACCTGCGCCGCCGCCTCGACGACGTGCCGGTGCTCTACGAGCTCGCCGAGGACGAGGGTGACGAGTCCGCCGTCGCGGACGCCGACGCCGAGCGCGCGAAGCTCCGCAGCGAGATCTCCTCGCTGGAGGTCCGCACCCTGCTCTCGGGCGAGTACGACGAGCGCGAGGCCCTGGTGACCATCCGGTCCGAGGCCGGGGGCATCGACGCCGCCGACTTCGCCGAGATGCTGCTGCGCATGTACCTGCGCTGGGCCGAGCGCCACGGCTACGGCACCGACGTCTACGAGACGTCCTACGCCGAGGAGGCCGGCATCAAATCGGCCACCTTCGCCGTCCACGCGCCGTACGCGTTCGGGACGCTGTCGGTCGAGGCCGGCACCCACCGCCTGGTGCGGATCTCGCCGTTCGACAACCAGGGGCGGCGCCAGACGTCGTTCGCCGGTGTCGAGGTGGCCCCGGTCGTCGAGACCTCCGACCACATCGAGATCGACGAGAAGGACCTGCGGGTCGACGTGTTCCGCGCGTCCGGGCCCGGCGGCCAGGGCGTCAACACGACCGACTCGGCGGTCCGGCTGACCCACATCCCGTCCGGGATCGTCGTCGCCTGCCAGAACGAGCGCTCCCAGCTGCAGAACAAGGCGTCGGCGATGGCCGTGCTGCAGGCGAAGCTGCTGGAGCGGCGCCGGCAGGAGGAGCGCGAGCTGCGCGACTCGTTCAAGGAGGCCGGGTCCTCCTGGGGCAACCAGATGCGCAACTACGTGCTGCACCCGTACCAGCTGGTGAAGGACCTGCGCACCGAGCACGAGGAGGGCAACCCCTCGCAGGTGCTCGACGGCCAGATCGACGAGTTCATCGAGGCCGGCATCCGCTGGCGCAAGCAGACCGAATCGGCCTCGTGAGCCGGGGTCGCCGGGCGTCCGCCGTCTGCGGCGCCCTCCTCGTCCTCGCCCTGGCCGGATGCACGACGGGGTCCCCGGAGCCGGCCGCCGACGGGGCTCCGGCCGCGTCCACCGCGCCGTCGGCGCAGGACACCGTGGCCGCCGCGGGCACCGCGCTCGCCGGCGCCGGGTCGGCGCGGGTCGACGTCGAGCTGGACTCGGTCACCGGCCCGGTTCGCGCCTCCGGCCCCGCCCGCTTCACCCCGTTCGCCGCGGACCTCACCGTCGCCCTCGGCACCCGTGGTGCCCAGGTCAGGGTGCTCGACGACCGTGCCTGGGCCCGGTTCGGCGGCAGCGACCGCTGGCAGCCGCTGTCCACGGGGCTCCTCCCGGTCGGTGCCGTCGGCGGGATGCTGCACGCCGCGCCCGGGCTGCGCGACGTCGTCGCCGCGCCGGGGGCAGCCGACGTCGACGGCGTCGCCGCGACGACCTACACCGGGTCGGTGGATCTCGCCGCCGCACGGGCCGGCGCCCCGGACCCCGCGGTCGGGGCCCGGCTCGACGAGCTCGCCGGGCTGGTCTCGCCGACCCCGCGGTTCACCGCCTGGCTCGGTGCTCCCGACGCCGCCCCCGCCGACCGCGGACGGCTGCTCCGGCTGCGCCTGGAGCCGCAGGCCCCGGCCGCCGGGACGCAGAACGCCGGCGCCGCGGTCCCGGGTGCGGTGACCGTCTCCTTCAGCGACCCCGGGCTACCGGTGGAGATCACCGCCCCCTGACGACGGCCCCCGCATTTCCGCGCTCGCGCCTCGCGGCTCGCGGCTCTCAGGGCGCGGGTCGTGCCTCGCGGGTCACGCCTCGCACCGACCCGGCCGCGGTGCGTCGAGATGCAGCTCAGCGGGCCGCGGAGATCGACAACTCCCGCTGAGGTGCATCTCGGCGTCGCGAGCAGGGCGGGCGGGACGGCGGTGCCGGCTCAGCGCGGCGCGGTCGCGCCGCGGGTCAGGGCGGTGAGCGACACGGCGGAGAGCGTGGCCGCGGTCAGCATGGTCACGGCCATCGCCGTCGCGCTCGACCCGACCAGCGGCGAGACCAGGGCGCCGAGGCCGAACTGGGTGGCCCCCAGCAGGGCCGAGCCCGTCCCGGCGCGGTCGCGGACCTCGCCGGTCGCCAGCGCCGCGCTGTTGCCCATCACGAACCCGAGCGTGGCCAGGGTCGCGAACAGCAGCACGAGGACGGGCCAGCGGGCGGCGCCGAGCAGCACCACGACGAGCAGAGCCGCGCACAGCACGACCAGCCCCCCGACGGCGACGACGAGCTGGCGGCGCGGGGCGACCCGCGCGGCGAGCCGGCTGCTGACGATGTTGCCCAGCACCAGCCCGGCCGCGTTCGTCCCGAAGGCCAGGGCGTACTGCGTCGTGGAGAGGCCGAGTGTCTGCTGCAGCACGAACGGCGATCCGGAGATGTAGGCGAACATCATCGAGAACGACGTGGCGAACGCGAGCACGTAGCCGACGTAACGACGGCGGCGCAGAAGCGCGCCGACGTCGGCGAAGGTCCGGCGCACACCGCCGGAGGTACGGGCCGGGGCCGGGAGCGTCTCGTGCACCGCGAGCAGCGACGACACCAGCATGAGCAGCGCCAGCCCGGCGAGCACGACGAAGATGCCCCGCCAGCCGACGACCCCGCCGAGCGAGCTGCCGATCACCGGCGCGATCACCGGCGCGATCCCGTTGATCGCCATCATCAGCGAGAACAGCTGCGCGGTCCGCGCGCCGGCGGTGCGGTCGGAGATCATCGCGCGGCTCAGTACCAGGCCGGCCGCCCCGCCGAAGCCCTGTAGGAACCGGGCGACGACGAGCACCGCGACCGACGGCGCGACCGCGCTCGCCAGGCAGGCGACGAACAGCAGGACCGTGCCCGCGAGGACCAGGCGTCGCCGCCCCCAGCTGTCCGAGAGCGGGCCGATCACCAGCTGCCCGACCGCCAGCCCCACCAGGAACGCGGTCAGGGTCAGCTGCGCCGCCGACGCCGACGCCCCCAGTTCGGTCGCCACGGTCGGCAGCACGGGCAGGTACATGTCGGTGGCCAGCGGCGCCACCGCCGTCAGCAGCGCGAGAACGCCGATCCACACGCCGTCCGGCACGGTGCGGCCGCGCGCGGTCCTCGGTGCGGCCTGCTCGGTACCCACGGTCATGGCGGTCCTCTCTCCCACGGGCGATCAGTTATGAAAATATATATGAATGGTCGAGTAGTATCGCGTCTGTGACGGAGATCAAGGAGCGCGAGGACTGGGCGGCGCTGGTGGCCGCCGTCCACGACCTGTCGCGGGTGCTGCGGGCGTCGGGCGAACGCGCGGTCGGCCTGGACGCGATCACCGGATCCGAGCACGAGGTGCTCCGGTGGGTCTCGGCGCGGCCCGGGCATCCGGTGTCGGCGGTGGCCCGCGGTCTCGGGCTGCAGCCCAGCAACGTCAGCGCCACCGTCCGGTCGCTGGTCGAGCGCGACCTCGTCGAGCGCCGTGCCGACCCGGCCGACGGCCGTCGTGCGCTGCTGTACCCCACGGCCCGGGCGGTCCGGCACCGCGAGCTCCTCGACGCCGCCTGGACGCGGCAGATCCGGCGCGCGCTCGGCGACCTGGACGGTGCCGACGCGGTCGCGCTGCGTGCGGCGGTCCCCGTCCTGGACCGGCTCGCCGGTGCGCTCGACCCGTCGCGGGACCCGGTCGCCGCCGGACCGGCCTGACGGGCGTGTCGTCACGGCCCGTGTACTCCGGGCGGCGGTACCGTCCCGCTCCGTGATCGAGCTGCGGGACGTCTCCAAGCGCTACCCGGCGTCCGGGCGCCCGGCGCTGGACCGGGTCTCCGCGACGGTCGGTGCGGGCGAGTTCGTGTTCCTGATCGGGCCGTCCGGGTCGGGCAAGTCGACGCTGCTGCGGCTGCTGCTGCGCGAGGACGTCCCCACCTCGGGATCCATCCTCATCGACGGCCTCGACGTCGCCGGGCTGCCCCGGCGGAAGGTGCCGAAGCTGCGCCAGCGGATCGGCTGCGTCTTCCAGGACTTCCGGCTGCTGCCCAAGCGCACCGTCGCCGGCAACGTCGCGTTCGCGCTGGAGGTCCTGGGCCGCACGCCCTCGGAGATCCGGATCGCGGTGCCCGAGCTGCTGGAGATGGTGGGGCTGCAGGGCAAGGCGGAGCGGCTGCCGCACGAGCTGTCCGGCGGCGAGCAGCAGCGCGTCGCGATCGCCAGGGCGTCGGTGAACCGCCCACCGCTGCTGCTGGCCGACGAGCCGACCGGCAACCTCGACCCCGAGACCGGACGGGAGATCATGCAGGTCCTGGAGCGCATCAACCGCGCGGGCACCACGGTGCTGATGGCCACCCACGACTCGTCCATCGTGGATGCGATGCGCCGCCGGGTGATCGAGCTGGCCGACGGTGGCGTGCTGCGCGACGAGGCCCGCGCGGTGTACGGGGCGGGCCGGTAGATGCGTCCCGCCCTGCTCACCCGCGAGGTCTCCTCCGGCCTGCGCCGCAACGTCACGATGACCGTCGCGATGGTGCTGACCACCGCGGTCACCCTCATGTCGGTCGGTGCGGGCCTGCTCGTGCTGCGCACCATCGACGACATCTCCGCGCTCTACACGAACCGGCTCGAGATCCAGGTGGCGCTCACTCCGGACGTCTCGGAGACCGACCCGGACTGCAGCGGGCCGACGTGCGCGGCGGTGCGGAGCGCGCTGGAGGCCGCCCCGGGCGTCGGCTCGGTCTCGTTCGAGTCCCAGCAACAGGCCTGGACCCGCTTCCGCGAGCTGTTCGCCGGGCAGTCGGTCGCCGACGTCGCCCGGCCGCAGTCGCTGCCCGCCACGCTGCGGGTCACCCTGACCGACCAGCAGGCGGGTGCCGCGGCCGCCCGGGCCGCCGTCGAGGGCCGGCCGGGGGTGCGCGGGGTGATCGACCAGCGCGACGTCGTCGGGACGCTGTTCGACTTCCTCAACGGCGTGCGCAACGTGGCGTTCGCGCTCGCCGTCGTGCAGGCGCTCGCGGCGGTCCTGCTGATCTCCAACACGGTGCAGGTCTCGGCGTTCATGCGGCGCACCGAGGTCGGCGTGATGCGCCTGGTCGGGGCGACGCGCTGGACCACCCAGCTGCCGTTCCTGGTCGAGGCCGCCATCGCCGGGGCCGTCGGCGGGGCGCTCGCCGGGATCGGCCTGGTCGCGGCCAAGTACGCCGTCGTCGACGACCTGTTCGCCGCGATGGGTCAGGCCGGCGTGATCCCGCCGGTCCGGATCACCGACGTGCTGGTGGTCTCGGCGCTGCTCGTGCCCACCGGGGCCCTCGTCGCCGGGATCACCGGCTACGTGACCCTGCGCGCCTACGTGAAGGTCTGAGCGCTCACCCCGCGCCGCCGTCGTCGTCACGTCCGCTTCTGTGATCATCGGTCTGATACGCGATCATTGCTCTCGCGCTGAATCTGCACGAGGTGGCGCCGACGTGCACGGGCACTGCTCCGGGGCCGCCGCGGTCGGATACCGGTGGCGGTACGCGGGTAGGCTGGTCGTGTGAAGGAACAGGGCCGGAAGGTGATCGCGCAGAACCGTCGGGCCCGGCACGACTACGCGATCCTGGAGGAGTTCGAGGCCGGGGTCGCGCTCAAGGGGACCGAGGTGAAGAGCCTGCGTCTGGGGCGGGCGTCGCTGGTCGACGCCTTCGCCACCATCGACGACGGCGAGATCTTCCTGCGCAACCTGCACATCCCGGAGTACGTGCGCGGCAGCTGGACCAACCACGAGCCGCGCCGCACCCGCAAGCTGCTGCTGCACCGCGGGGAGATCGACCGACTGATGGGCAAGACCCGCGAGGGCGGGCTCACCCTGGTGCCGCTGTCGCTGTACTTCAACGACGGCAAGGTCAAGTGCGAGCTCGCGCTCGCCAAGGGCAAGAAGGACTACGACAAGCGCCGCGACCTGGCCAAGAAGGACGCGCAGAAGGAGATCGCGCGCGCCGTCGGCCGTGCGGCCAAGGGGCGGGCCCGGGACCTGCGCGGCTGAGCCACGGCCCGCCTAGGGTGGGGCCGTGGATCTCCCCCTGCCACCGGTCGACGACGCCGACGTGCCCCGCTGGACCGCCGAGCTGGACCTGCCCGGCCTGGTCGACGTGCACGTGCACTTCCTGCCCCAGCGGATGCTCGACAAGGTCTGGGCCTACTTCGACGACGCCGAGACCCACTACGGCACCCCGTGGCCGGTGCAGTACCGGCTACCCGAGGAGGAGCGCTACGCGATCCTCGAACGCCTCGGAGTGCTCGCGTTCGCGCCCTTGACCTACCCGCACAAGCCGGGCATGGGGGAGTGGCTCACCGGCTGGGCCGGCGGGTTCGCCGACGTCCACCCGCGCGCGGTGCGCACCGCGACGCTCTACCCGGAACCGTCCGTGGTCGACTACCTCGGCCGTGCCGTCGCCGACGGGGCGCGGATGGTCAAGGTGCATGTCCAGGTCGGCGGGTTCGACCCGCGCGACCCCCTGCTGCGCGACGCCTGGGGCCTGCTGGCCGACGCGGGCGTGCCCGCCGTCGTCCACTGCGGCGACGGCCCGATCCCCGGCGAGCACACGGGGCTCGGGATCTTCGCCGAGGTGCTGGCGGCGCACCCCGATCTGCGGATCGTGCTGGCGCACGCGGGCATGCCGGACTTCCGGGGCGCGCTGGAGCTGCTGGACCGGTTCCCGAACCTGGTGCTCGACACGACGATGGTCGGCACCGCGTTCTCCCAGCGGATCGCGCCGCTGCCGCCGGACTGGCCGGCACGCCTGGCCGAGCACCCGGGGCGGATCGTGCTCGGCACCGACTTCCCCAACATCCCCTACGCCTACGCCGAGCAGCTCGCCGCGATCGCCGGCTGGGCCGCCGCCGAGCCCCGCCTCGGCGCGGCGTTCCTGCGCTCGGTCCTGTACGACGCCCCGGCCGCGCTGCTGGGCGTCGACCCCGTCCGACACGCCGCCCCCGGCCCCGCGGCCGAGACCCCGAGGAGCTCTTAGACATGGTCAGCCCGCAGAACGACGGGAACGGCGCGTCCGCCCCGGTCGACATCGCCCTCTACGGCGCGACCGGCTTCGTCGGCGGCCTCATCGCCCGTCACCTCGCCGAGCACGCCCCGCCCGGGGTGCGCATCGCGCTGGCCGGTCGCTCCGAGGCGAAGCTCGCCGCGACCCGGGCGGCGCTGCCCACGTCGGCGCGTGACTGGCCGCTGATCGTCGCCGACGCCGCCGACCCGGCCGCGACCGACCGGCTCGCCGCGGGCGCACGCGTCGTGCTGAGCACGGTCGGCCCGTACGCGAAGTACGGCCTGGGGCTGGTCGGGTCGTGCGCGAGGGCCGGCACCCACTACGCCGACCTCACCGGCGAGGTGCTGTTCGTCCGCGAGGCGATCGACCGCTTCCACGACACCGCGCGCGCGAGCGGCGCGCGGATCGTGCACTCCTGCGGCTACGACTCCGTCCCCTCCGACCTGGGGGTGTTCCTCGCGCACCGGGCCGCACAGGCCGACGGCGCGGGTGGGCTCACCGAGGTCCGCACGGTCGCGACGATGCGCGGCGGGGTCTCCGGCGGCACGGTGGACTCGTTGCGCGGGCAGCTCGACACCGTCCGCACCGACCGCGACGCCCGGCGCCTGGCCGCCCGCCCGCACTCGCTGAGCCCCAACCCGTCGGCCGAGCCGACGCCGTCGCAGCCGGGTGACGCGGGACCGCCCGCCCGGCTCCCGGACGGCACCTGGACCGCGCCGTTCGTGATGGCGTCCTACAACACCCGGATCGTGCGCCGTTCCAACGCGCTGCTCGACCACGCCTACGGCCGCGGACTGCGCTACGGCGAGCTCCAGGGCTGTGGTCGCGGGGTGTCCGGGGCGGTCACCGCGGGTGTGGTCACCGGCGGGCTCGGCGCGCTGGTCGGTGCGTTCATGGTGCCGCCGATCCGCCCGCTGCTCGACCGGGTGCTGCCCGCGCCCGGGACCGGGCCGTCGGAGCGGACCCGCGAGCGCGGCTGGTTCCGGATGGACGTGCGTGCCGAGACCGAGTCCGGACGTCGCTACCGGGTGCGGGTCTCCGGCCCCGGCGACCCCGGCTACGGGGCCACCGCGGTCATGTTCGGCGAGGCGGGCCTCGCACTGGCCCTGGGCGGGTCCGCGCTGCCCGACCGTGCGGGCTGCCTCACCCCGGCCACCGCGCTGGGTGACGTGCTGGTCGACCGGCTGCGGGCCGCGGGGCACACCTACGACGTCGCGGCGGGATGACACGCCACCGGGAACCGGGATGATCGGGCGGGCGTGGGGCGTTATGCTGTGCGTCCGCCCGGGTACGTCCGTGCGGAGTGCAGGTGGACTGCGGGTCCTCCGGGACCCGACCAGGGGGTGAACGGTTTCGACTCCGATCGTTGATCGAGGTGAAGCGTGCCGAGGAAGGCGACGATGATCTCGTTAACCATGCGTCGCAAAAAAATAAGTGCCGACAACAGTCGCACTGCCCAGAGCGCTTACGCGCTCGCTGCCTGATTTTCAGGTAGGGGCTGTCGGGCCGGAGGCGTCCCCGCTCCGGTTCCCGACATCATTCAGGGGACTCACCCTGCGGTCCGGCCGCGGAACCGCAGGGGACATCCAACAGCGGCTGGGATCGTCACACCGGCTTGTTCGCGTGACCGGTGGATCCGAGTAGAGACAGAGCGGACTGCGCACGGAGAAGCCCTCGTGAACCGACGGAGGACCCGGGTTCGATTCCCGGCACCTCCACCGCCCAGCGGCCCCGTCCCGATCCCGGGACGGGGCCGTTCCTGTCTCTGCTCTCTGCGCAGATCGTTGCGCAATGAAACTGAGCATTGCTAACATCCTCGCCGGGAGTGATGCCGATGACCGCCGTGACCGACCCCGTGCCCACCTACCCGATGACGCGCGGGTGCCCCTTCGATCCGCCCGCCGAGCTCGCCCGCATCCGGGACGACGAGTGCCCCGCCGAGCCGGGGGTCGCCCGGGTCAGGATCTGGGACGGCAGTACGCCGTGGCTCGTCACCCGCTACGACGACGTCCGCGCCGCGCTCGCCGACGAGCGGCTGTCCGCCGATGCCGACCGCGACGGCTACCCGGCCGCGTCGCGGTCGCGCCGCGTGCGCTCCCGGGGGCGCCGGCGCAGCTTCATCATGATGGACGGCCCCGAGCACGCCCGGCACCGGCGGATGCTCATCGGTGAGTTCACCGTGCGCCGTATCGAGCGCCTCCGGCCGCTGGTCGAGCAGACCGTCACCGCGCTGCTGGACGCCATGGAAGCGGGGGAGAACCCGACCGACCTGGTGCAGGCGTTCGCGCTGCCGCTGCCGTCGCTGGTGATCTGCCACCTGCTCGGGGTCCCCTACGCCGACCACGCGTTCTTCGAGGCGCAGAGCCGGATCATGGTCGACCTGACCTCGGGCGCGGAGGCGTCGGCCGCGGCGTCGGACGCGCTGCAGGACTACCTCGCCGGCCTCGTCCGGGAGCGGCTGGACGAGCCGCGCGACGACGTGCTCGGCGGGATGGCCGCCCGGGTCGCGGCCGGGGACCTCACCGTCGACGAGGCGAGTGCCTCGGCGCTGCTGCTGCTCGTCGCCGGGCACGAGACGACGGCGAACATGATCGCGCTCGGCACGCTGACCCTGCTGCACCACCCCGACCAGCTCGCCGTCGTCCGCGACGGCGACGCCGCGCAGGTCCGCGCCGCGGTCGAGGAGCTGCTGCGGGTCCTGACCGTGACCCACGTCGGCCGCCGCCGGGTCGCGACCGAGGATTTGGAGATCGGCGAGGTCACGATCCGCGCGGGGGAGGGCGTCGTGCTCGCCGCCGAGGCCGCCAACCGCGACCCCCGCCAGTGGCCGCACCCCGACGAGGTCGACGTGACCCGCGGGACGAACCGGCACGTCGCATTCGGGTTCGGGGTGCACCAGTGCCTGGGGCAGCCACTGGCCCGCCTCGAGCTGCAGATCGCCTACCCGGCGCTGCTGCGGCGCTTCCCGGGACTGCGGGTCACCGTGCCGGACTCGGAGATCCCGTTCCGCGACGACATGGCCGTCTACGGCGTGCACGCGCTGCCGGTGGCATTCTGATGGCCATGCGCGTGATCGTGGACAAGGAACTGTGCATCGGGGCCGGCCAGTGTGTCGTGACCGCGCCCGACGTCTTCGACCAGGACGACGACGGGATCGTCGAGCTGCTGACCGACTCGCCCGCCGAGGGCGACCGGGACGCGGTGAAGGAGGCCGAGCACGTGTGCCCGGCCCGGGTGATCAGTGTGGAGGACTGACCCTCAGGCGGCGCTGACGCCGATCAGCATGCCGACCAGGTACGTGGCGCCGGCGGCGATGGCGCCGAACGCCAGCTGGCGCAGCGCCGCCGACCACCACGACCGGGAGGTGAACCGCGAGGTCAGCGCCCCCGCGGCGAGCAGGCCGACGCCGCCGACGGCGAGGCCGAGCGCGAGCGAGCCGTAGCCGAGCAGGAACGTGATCAGCGGGATCAGCCCGCCGACCGCGAACGCGGCGAACGACGACACCGCCGCCACCCACGGCGACGGCTTGTCGTCCAGGCTGACCCCCAGCTCCTGGCTGATGTGCATCCGCAGCGCCAGCTCGGGGTCGCGGTGCACCTCCCGGGACACGGCGTCGGCGGTCTGCTCGGACAGGCCCATCTCCCGGAACCGGGCGGCCAGCTCGTGCTGCTCGGCGCGGGGGTGCTGGGCCAGCTCACGGCGCTCGACGGCCGCCTCGGCGTCGAGCGCGTCGTTCTGGGTGCCGACCGAGGCGAACTCGCCGAGCGCCATCGAGAACGCCCCCGCGACGACACCCGCGAGCCCGCTGAGCACGATGACGTCACGGCCCGCCCCGCCGCCCCCGACGCCCGCGATCAGTGCGATCGTGGTGACCAGGCCGTCCATCGCACCGAAGGTGGCCGCGCGCAGCCAGCCGCCGGAGACGTCACGGTGGGAGTGGTCGTGGCTGTGGTCGGCGAGCTCCGCCTCCAGCTCCGGATCGTTCACGTCTGCAACGATAGGACGACCGCGCTCGCCGCGCGGCGCTGTGCGACCACCCCGACACTGGGTCGATGTCGTCCGATGACACGGCTCCGCTCTGGCTGTTCGCCGACCAGCTCGGCCCTCACGTGTGGGACACCGAGGAGTTCGCCGGCCGCGAGATCGTGATCGTCGAGTCCACCCGGGCGCTGGGCCGGCGGCGCCACCACCGTCAGAAGCTGCACCTGGTGCTGTCCGGGATGCGTCACCTCGCGGAGCAGCTCGGCGACCGGGCCACCTACCTGCGCACCGACACCTACCGCGAGGCGCTGGAGCAGGTCGGCCGCCCGGTGGTGGTGCACCAGCCGACGTCGTTCCCGGCCTCGGACATGGTGCGCCGTTTCGTGAAGGAGGGTCTGGTCACCGAGGTCCGGCCCACCCCGACCTTCGCGCTGGGCAAGGACGAGTTCGACTACTGGGCCGGTGACCGCGAGACCTTCCGGATGGAGGAGTTCTACCGCGCCCAGCGCGAGCGGTTCTCCGTGCTCATGGACGGCGAGAAGCCCGTCGGCGGGAAGTGGAACTACGACCACGACAACCGCGAGTCCCCGCCGAAGGGTGCCGAGCGCCTGGAGGTGAAGGCGCCCTGGAAACCCCGCGAGGACGGGATCGACGAGCAGGTCCGCGCCGACCTCGACGCGGCCGGGTACCCCACGGTCGGTAACGACGGGCCGCGCCGCTTCGCCGTCACCCACGAGGAGGCCACCCGGGCGCTGCGGCACTTCGTCCGGCACCGCCTCGACACCTTCGGCCCGTACGAGGACGCGGTGCTGGAGCAGGACTGGGCCATGGCGCACTCGCTGCTGTCGGTGCCGATGAACCTGGGCGCGCTGCACCCGCTGGAGGCGGTGCACGCCGCCGAGCAGGCCTACCACGACGGGGACGCCCGGCTGTCCAGCGTCGAGGGGTTCGTCCGGCAGATCCTCGGCTGGCGGGAGTACGTCTGGCAGCTGTACTGGCGCTTCGGGCGTGGCTACACGCGTCGCAACCACCTCCGGGCCCGCACCCCGCTGCCGGACTGGTGGACCGACCTGGACGCCGACGCCGTCACCGCGAACTGCCTGTCGCACGCCCTGGGCGGGGTCCGCGACCGCGGCTGGACCCACCACATCCCGCGCCTGATGATCCTCGGCAACCACGCCATGCAGCGTGGCTACCGGCCGGCGGAGCTCAACGACTGGTTCGCGACGGCGTTCGTCGACGGGTTCGCCTGGGTGATGCCCGCCAACGTGATCGGGATGAGCCAGCACGCCGACGGCGGCCGGATGGCCACCAAGCCCTACGCCTCCGGCGGCGCCTACATCGACCGGATGACCGACCTGTGCTCGGGCTGCGCGTTCGACCCGAAGGTGCGGGTGGGGGAGAAGGCCTGCCCCTTCACCGCGGGCTACTGGCAGTTCGTGCACCGCCACGAGGAGATGCTGGCGGGCAACAACCGCACCGCCCGCGCCGTCGCCACGATGAAGCGGCTGACCGATCTCGACGCGCTGCTGGAGCAGGAGTCCGCCCGCGAGGAGTTCTGAACCGGCGGGCTCGCTAGGCTCCCCGGTCGTGACCGCAGGCCGCCCGCTCGACGTGCTGGGCACCGTGCTGCGGCTGGGGCTGGCCGCGGTCTGGCTGGTGTCGGGGGCGGTGAAGCTGTCCGAGCCGTTCACCACGGCCGTCGCCGTCGCCGCCTACCGGGTGCTGCCGGACGCGCTCGTCGTGCCGGTCGCGACCCTGCTGCCGCCGCTGGAGATCGCACTCGGCCTGCTGCTGCTCGCGGGCCTCGCCACCCGGCTCGCCGCGGTGGTGGGCACCGTGCTGCTGCTCGCGTTCGTCGCGGGGCTGGTGCAGGCGTGGGCGCGCGGGCTGGCGATCGACTGCGGCTGCTTCGGCGGTGGCGGGCCGGTCGACCCCGACGACACCGGCTACGGCCTGGCCCTGCTGCGCGACCTCGCCTTCCTCACGGCCGCGGTGTACCTGGTGGTGCGCCCGCGGACGCTGTTCTCCCTCGACGGGCGCGGGGACCGGGCCGCGGCACACGACCACGACCGGCGGGCGCCGGCGGACGCGACGGAGGAGCACTGATGGGACAGAGCGAGCGCGAGCGCCGGCAGGCCGCGCAGGCCCGGCTGCAGGCGGCGGGGATCAGCACCGCACGCACCTCGAGCGGGCTCGGTCGCAACCTCGGGATCGGCGCGCTCGTGCTGGTCATCGCCCTGGCCACGGGCGTCTACGTGCTGTACCAGAACTACCAGAAGGCGACCGTCGCGACCTACCCGGTGACCCGCGACGGCGTCGTCGTGAAGGCCGGGAACCAGGCGGCCCCGGTGACCGTCGACCTCTACGAGGACTACCTCTGCCCCGCCTGCAGACAGCTGGAGAGCGGTGTCGGGAACCAGCTCACCACCGCGGTGAACGAGGGCAAGGCGAAGATCAACTACCACCACATCGTGATCCTCGACGAGCGCTCGACCCCGCCCGGTTACTCGACCCGCGCCGGCAACGCCGCGCTGTGCGCCGCCGACGCCGGGATCTTCCCCGCCTACCACTCCCGCCTGTACGCCGACCAGCCCGCCGAGGGCAGTGCCGGCAAGACGGTGCAGGAGCTGACCGCGCTCGGCACCGAGCTGGGGGCCACGGGGGACTTCGCGGGCTGCGTCACCCGCCAGGCGAACACCCAGGCGATCGCCGACGCGACCGAGGCGGCCGTCGCCGACCCGGCGGTGGCGCCCGGCGGCCGCTTCGGGACCCCGACGGTGATGGTGAACGGGGTCAAGATGGATCTGAGCAACGGGGACTGGCTGTCGAGGGTGACGGGCTGACCGCACCCACGGTGAAGCGCGGCAGGAACCACTGCACCAGCGGCCCGACGGCGAGTGCGTAGACCACCGTCACCGGGCCGAAGACACCGCCGAGCGCCCACCCGACGAGCACGACCGTCACCTCGATCGCGGTCCGCACCAGCCGCACCGACAGGCCGGTGCGGGCCGCGAGCCCGGTCATCAGCCCGTCCCGCGGGCCCGGCCCCAGCCCGACCCCGATGTAGGCCGCCGTCGCCGCCGCGTTCAGCACGATCCCGGCGACGGCGTACGCCATCCGCAGCCACAGCGCCTCCGGGGCGGGCAGCACCGCGAGCGCGGTGTCCACCGTGGCCCCGATGACGACGACGTTCGCCACCGTCCCCAGCCCCGGTCGTTCCCGCAGCGGGATCCACAGCAGCAGCACCCCGACCGCGACGACCACGGTCACCGCGCCCACCGACAGGGCCGTACGACCGGCGACGCCCTGGTGGAACACGTCCCACGGCATCGAGCCGAGGGCCGCGCGCATCATCAGCGCCATCGAGACCGCGTAGGCGACCAGGCCGGCCACGAGCTGGGTGAGCCGCCGGGTGCGCCGCGGCATCCGCAGCGACCAGCGGGAGCTGTCGATCGTCACGAGATGGCATGCTGCCTCGATCGGTGGCCTGTCGTCACCGTGCCACTCGAGCGAAAGTGGATCGGGAATGACGCAGGGGGCCGGGGCGGAGCGCCTCGCCGCGCTGTGCGGTGACGTCCACGGCGGGCGCGGCCCGGCGTACCGGGTGCTGGCCGACGCGGTGCGGGTGCTGACCGGCGACGGCAGGCTGCCGTCGGGCACCCGGCTGCCGGCGGAGCGGGCGCTGGCCGAGGCGCTGGGGGTCAGCCGGGTCACCGTCGCCCGCGCCTACC
>NZ_JAMXSG010000139.1:0-14903 GCF_024124365.1 Pseudonocardia sp. McavD-2-B | reverse complement strand
CGACCGGGAGCAGCTGCTCCACACCCGGCCCGGGCTCGTCGGCGGGCTGGACGGTGTGCCGGTCGCCGACCGGGATCGGGCGAACCGGGTCCTGCTCGACGCCGAGCTGTCCCGGCTGCGGGCCCGGGCGGCGCTGCTGGACCGGGCCGGGGACACCGCGGGCGCGGACCGCGCCCGGCGGGCCTCGGCCGGACTGGAGACCACCCGTCGACGCCTGGACGCCGGCGACGCGTACCTGCTCCGCCTGGAGCGCGGGAACACCGGCGGGCGGCTCGTGCTCGCCGTCGGCGATCCGGACCGCGCCGCGCACGTGCTCACCCACGTCCCGGGGACGACCGCGGGCTGGGGCACGGTGCCCGGTGACCTGGCCCGGGTCGAGGCGACCCGCGCCGCCGCCCGGGCGGCCGCGCCGGACGGTGCCGTCGCCGCGGTCCTGTGGACCGGCTACGACGCTCCCCCGGACCTGCTCGCGGCGGCGGACCCCGCTGCCGCCCGCGCCGCCGCCGGGGACCTGCGGTCCTTCCAGGACGGCCTGCGGGCCGGGCACGCCGGACCGGTGCACCTGACCGTCGTCGGGCACTCCTACGGCTCGACGGTGCTCGGGAACGCCGCCCGAGGCGGCGGCCTCGCTGCCGACGACGTCGTGTTCGTCGGCAGCCCCGGGACCGGCACGGGGCACGCCTCCGAGCTCGGCAGCGCACCCGGGCACGTCTGGGCGACGACCGCGCGGCACGACCCGATCGGCCGGGTGCCCGGGGTCGAGGTCTTCGCGACCTCGCGCGGTCTCGCCCCGACCGGGCTCCTGCACGGCCCGGACCCGGCGGCACCGGGGTTCGGTGCACGGGTGTTCGACTCGGCCCCCGGGTCGGCGCTCCCGCGCCCGGACGACCCGGCCACCCCGAACGACGAGTCCGCGTTCGCCGCCGCGCACGGCGGCTACTGGGACCCCGGCTCGCCGAGCCTGCGCACCCTGGGCCGGATCGTCGCCGGAGCATCCGTTCCGCCGTGACACTCCGTTGTGATCGATCCGCTTTGCGAGACCACCGCGCGGCCGTCCGGCCGAACGAACGACCGCTCAACGAACCAGAGATGGGCCAGGTCACAGGTAGTCGTCAGACCAACCGCGACTAGCCTGTCCCGGACGTGGGCACGGGCAGTAGCATGCGGGCGTGACCGAGACCGAGAGCAGACCGGCACGGCGCACCGGCCGTCCGCCACTGACCGACCGCGCGACACTGCTGGCCGCTGCGCGCGAGCTCGGCTTCTCCGACCTGACGGTCGGCGCGGTGACCGCCCGGGTCGGCGTGAAGTACTCCACGTTCTACCGCCACTTCCCCAGCCTGGAGGCGCTCGTCGCCGCGCTGGTGGACGACGTGGTGACCGACGACGTCTTCCCCGCGACCGACGAGGGCCGGTGGCAGGAGCAGATGCTGGCGTTCGCGGCGGCGACGTTCGACGTGATGGCCGAGCACCCGGGCCTCGCCCCCGCGATGGTGCGGCTGCCGGAGTCACCCGACGCGATGATGTCGGCGTTCCGGCGACTGACCGACCGGCTGCTGGAGGCGGGCTTCACCGCCGAGGACGCGGCGCTGGGCGCCTCGACCGCCATCCACATGGGAATGCAGCCGTGGCTGACGGCCAGCTCCTCCGGCACCGGGGACGCGCGCCGGCGCGACCAGGTGCTGGAGTCGGCCGAGCCGTTCGACGCCCAGATCCGGGCGGTGTTCCGCGACCGGATCGACGACCCGCCGCGCAGCTGGACGCTGAGCCGCGTCGAGCTGGTCGTCGCCGGGCTGGAGACCCGTCTGGCGTCCTGACCCCCGACACGACGACGCCCGGGGTGCTTCGCGTGAGCACCCCGGGCGTCGGCGTCGGATCAGGCGGTCAGGTGGGAACGACCTGGTCCGCCTGCGGACCCTTCTGACCCTGGGTGACCTCGAAGGTCACGGTCTGCCCCTCGTCGAGGCTGCGGTATCCGGAGGACTGGATCGCGCTGAAGTGGACGAACAGGTCCTGCCCGCCTCCGTCCGGCGTGATGAACCCGTACCCCTTCTCCGCGTTGAACCACTTGACGGTTCCCTGTGGCATCCGGATGTCTCCTCGCGTCTTGCCGGTTCCTACGGGGTGGACATTAGCCGTACCGGAGCCCGCCGTGCTACAGGCGACGTGCGATCGGGTACCGGCGCGTCGCGTCGGGCGTCCCGTTCGCCCGTTTTTCCGGGCCCCCGGCGCGCTCAGCCGAGGATCGCGGCCAGCACCAGCCCGCCGCTGGTCGCGACGAAGGACAGTCCGCTGACGACCCGGAAGACCGGGTGCCGGACGACGTCCGGTCTCCAGGCCATCGGCACGAACAGCGCCGGGTTGACCCAGGTCCCGAACACCAGTACCGCCACGAGCCAGCCCGGCAGGTCCGGCGCGGCCAGCCCGACGGCGACCAGGATCAGCCCCATCAACACGACGTCGAGGTGCGCCTGCAGCAGCCGGCGCGGCTCCACGATCCCGATCCGCCGCCACGCGTCGGGGCGGGTCACCGACACGACCACCGCCCAGCCCAGCATCGCACCGAGAGCGAGCTCGACGAGCCCGATCCGCACCATCGCGTCCATCCGGTGATCATGACGGTCAACCGGCGACGGACCGGCACCGGCTCACCGGCGCGGGATCAGCCCGCCCGCGTAGAGCGCCCACGCCACCAGCAGCGGCTGCCCGGCCAGCCGCGCGGCGCGCTTCGTGTCGGTGTCGAGACCGAACCCGTCGACGCGGTTGCGGTACTGGGAGACGTTGCCGGGGACGATCGCGGTGAAGAACGCGGCGGCCAGGCCGCCGACCCGGCGGCGCTCCTTCGGGAGGCCGGCCAGCGCGGCGCCGAGCGCGATCTCGGCGGCCCCGGAGAGCAGCACGACGTCGTCGGTGTCCATCGGGACCCACGGCGGGACCTGGGCACGGAACTCGCGGCGGGCGAAGGTGAGGTGCGAGGTCCCGGCGAACACCAGCATCGCGCCGAGCGCGAGGCGGGCGACGTCCTGCCGGGTGCGGGTGGCCGTCGTGCGCGTCATGTTCCGACCGTGCCACGACCCGGGCGGGCGGGCGCGCCGGACCGTACCGCCGGGTGCCCCGTCAGGGACGCTCGCGCAGCTCGATCCCGGCCGGGGTGGTGGCCCCCGCCAGCCCGCAGACCAGGTCGAGCTCGGCGACGACGTTCTGCAGCACCTGCGCGACGCCGCGGGCCCCGTCCAGGGCGAGCCCGTGCACGAACGGGCGCCCCAGCAGTACGGCGCGGGCGCCGAGCCGGACCGCGGTCGCGACGTCGGCCCCGGTGCGTACCCCGGAGTCGAGCAGCACCGGCAGCGCGTCGCCGACGGCGTCGACGACACCGGGCAGCGCGTCCAGCGAGGCGACCGCGTGGTCGATCTGGCGGCCCCCGTGGTTGGACACGACGACACCGTCCACACCGGCGTCGGCGGCCCGGCGGGCGTCGTCGGGATGCAGGACACCCTTGAGCAGGATCGGCAGCCGGGTCCGCGAGCGCAGGGTCGCCAGGTCCTCCCAGGACAACCGCGGTCGCGAGTAGACCCGCAGGAAGGTCTCCACGGCCGCCCGCGGGACGGGCGAGCGCAGGTTGTCCCGGAACCGTCCCGGGGCGTTGCGGGTGATCTCGAGCAGGGTGCGCACGGCCTGCGGGGTGACCCTCGGCGGCGCCCCGGCCGACGGCGCGGCGAGGGTCTGCTCCACCAGGCCGCGGAACACCGGGTCGGAGGTGTACTGGGCGATCCCGATTCCGCGGGCGAAGGGCAGGTGGCCCAGGTCGAGGTCGCGGGGACGCCAGCCGAGCATCGTCGTGTCGAGGGTGACGACCACGGCGTCGCAGCCGGAGGCCTCGGCGCGGCGCAGGAAGCTGTCGACGAGCTCGTCGGAGGTGGACCAGTACAGCTGGAACCAGGTGGGGCCACCGACCGCGGCGATGTCCTCCATCGGCGTCCCCGCCTGGTTGGAGATCACCATCGGGACCCCGGCGGCCGCGGCTCCGCGGGCGACGGCGAGGTCGGCGCCGCGCCGGACCAGGTCCAGCGCGCCGATCGGGGCGAGGAGCAGCGGGGCGGGCAGCGTGCGGCCGAACAGCTCGACGGCGAGGTCGCGCTCGCCCACGTCGCGCAGCACCCGCGGAACGATCTCCCGGCGGGCGAACGCCGCCCGGTTGGCGCGCATCGTGGTCTCGGCGCCCGCGCCGCCGGTGACGTAGGCGTCGGCGCGCCGGCTCATGGCCCGCCGCGCGCGACGCTCCAGCTCGTCGGGACCGGTCGGGACCCGGGGACGGGCGCCGGAGACGCCCTCGCGGTAGATCCGTTCCTGCCGAGCCCGGCCCGGTGCCGTCATGGCGCCCTCCCCCGTCGTCGCGCGGTCAGCCTACGGGCCGTGCCGCCCGCCCCGGACGGACGCGGGACCGGACCGCGTCCAGGAGGCGGTGGGCCGGACGGTCACCGTCCCCGCAGGTCGGCCAGGGCCAGGACCTGCCCACGGATCCCCCAGCCGCCGTCGGCGACCTCGTCGACGAGGACCATGGTGTTGGCGCGGACGTCGTCGCCGAAGGTGGCGGCGTAGAGGTCGGTGACCTTCTCGACGAGCTCGCGCTTGGCGTCGGCGTCGAGCAGGCCCGCAGGGACCTCGAGGTCGGCGAACGGCACGGGTGTCTCCTGTTCCGGATGGACGGTCGGGTACGGCGTGGTGGTCAGTGCGGGTCGGCCGCGTTGAGGCGGGCGACGACCTCGTCGTACTCGCCGCGGGCCTCCGCGTGGCGCAGCGGCAGCACCCGGTCGACGAGCACCTCCCCGCCCGGTGTCGGGGACTGGAGCAGGGTCAGCACCTCGGCGACGAAGTCGTCGAGCGGCATCGCGATCGGGCTGTCCTGCTGGCCGGGCATCAGCTCCGTCGCCACCGACGGCGGCACGATCTCGACGAGCTCGACGGTGGTGTCGGCGAGCTGCAGGCGCAGCGACTCGGTGAGCATGTGCACCGCGGCCTTGGTGGCGTTGTAGCTGGGCGTCGCGGCGAGCGGGACGAAGGCCAGACCGGACGACACGGTGACCACCGACGCGACCGGCCGTCCCCGCAGGTGCTCCACGAGCGCGCCGATCAGCCGGATCGGGCCGAGCAGGTTGGTGGTGACGACCTGCTCGGCCGAGGCGAGGAAGCCCTCGGGGCCGTGCCAGTCCTCGACCCGCATGATCCCGGCCATCGCGACGAGCACGTCGAGGTCGGGGTGCCGGTCGAGAACCTCGGTCACGGCCTTCGTGATGCTCGCCGGGTCGGCCGTGTCGATCTCGACGGCGTCGAGGCCGGGGTGGGCGGCGACGAGCTCGTCGAGCAGGTCGCGCCGCCGGCCGCCGAGGACCACGGTGTTGCCGCGCTCGTGCAGCGCCAGGGCCAGGGCGAGTCCGATGCCGCTCGTCGAGCCGGGGATGAAGACGGTGCGTCCGGTGATCTGCATGTCCCCACCGTCGCCGCGCGGCGGACGGGACGGCAGAGACCGGTCATCGGAGGATCGCCGGTCCCTGGTTGCCCGGCGGGTCCCCGCGGATACTCGGCGGCGTGGACCGTGCAGCCCTGGCCGACTTCCTGCGCCGGCACCGCGCCGGCCTCCGCCCCGGCGACGTCGGGGTCCCCGACGGGCCGCGCCGGCGCACGGCGGGGCTGCGCCGCGAGGAGGTCGCGGCGCTCGCGGTCATGTCGACCGACTACTACACGCGGCTGGAGCAGCAGCGCGGCCCGCAGCCGAGTGAGCAGATGCTGGCGTCGCTGGCCCGGGCGCTGCGGCTGGGCAGCGAGGAGCGCGACTACCTGTTCCGGTGCGCGGGCCGCAACGCGCCGGCGTCGGGCCCGGTGTCCGAGCACGTGGCCCCGGCACTGCTGCGGGTGCTGGACCGGCTGCACGACAGCCCGGCCCTGATCCTGACCGTGCTCGGCGAGACGCTCGTGCAGAACGACATGGCCCGGGCGCTGTTCGGCGACCACACCCACCACACCGGGCTCGCCCGCAGCGAGGTCTTCCGCTGGTTCACCGATCCGGACGCCCGGCGCATGTACCCGCCCGACGACCGGCCGCGCCAGAGCCGCGCGCAGGTCGCGACGCTGCGGGCGGCTCTGGCGATGCTCGGGCCCCGGTCGCGGGCCGGGGAGCTGGTGGGGGTGCTGTCGGAGCGCAGCCCCGAGTTCGCCGCCCTGTGGGAGCTGCACGAGGTCGGGCGCCGGTTCGCCGACCACAAGACGCTGCTGCACCCGGAGCTCGGCGAGCTGGAAGTGGACTGCCAGGCACTGTTCACCGAGGACCGGTCCCAGGCGCTGCTCGTGCTCACCGCGGCGCCGCGCAGCGAGACCGAACGACGCCTGGAGCTGCTCCGGGTGATCGGCAGCGAGCAGTTCAGCGCGGGCTGAACCGGGTACCGGTCATGCGTTCAGGCGCACCGGGAGCGCCGTGAGCGCGTGGATCAGCGTGCTCTCCCGGTGCTGCCCGGGGGCGCCGGCGAGCGCCATGTCCGGGAACCGTGCGAGCAGCGTCCGGAACGCGACGTCGGCCTCGAGGCGGGCCAGCGGGGCGCCGAGGCAGTGGTGGATGCCGTAGCCGAACGCGAGGTGCCCGGAGGTGTCGCGATCGGGGTCGAACCGCTGCGGGTCCGGGTAGCGCCCGGGGTCGCGGTTGGCCCCGATCAGCGAGACCAGCACGACCTCGCCGGCCGGGATCGTCACGCCGGAGTACTCGACGGGCTCGTCGGTGAAGCGGATCGTGGCGAGGTTGACCGGCCCGTCGTAGCGCAGGAACTCCTCGACCGCCTGCGGCACCCGGTCGGGGTCGGCGCGCAGCCGGGCGTGCTGGCCGGGGTCGCGCAGCAGCGCCAGCATGCCGTTGCCGATGAGGTTGACCGTGGTCTCGTGCCCGGCGACCAGCAGCAGGAACGCCATCGCGGTGACCTCGGCGGAGCTGAGCGAGTCGCCGTCCTCCGAAGCGCGGACGATCTCGGACAGCATGTCGTCGCCGGGGTGGGCGGACTTGTCGGCGACGAGCTCGGACAGGAACTGCGCCATCGACGCGGCGGCCGCGGCGCGCTCCTCGTCGGGGCCGCTGGAGAGCAGCAGGTTCGACCAGTGCCGGAAGTCCTCGCGACGCTCCCCCGGGACGCCGAGGATCTCGGAGATGACCGTCATCGGCAGCGGGAACGCGAAGTGGTCCAGCAGGTCCAGCTCGGGACCCGCCTGCTCGGCGGCGTCGGCGAGCTCGGTGGCGATCTGCTCGATCCGCGGCCGCAGCCGGGCGATCGCGCGGACGGTGAACGCCCGCCCGACCAGCTTGCGCAGCCGGGTGTGGTCCGGCGGGTCGGCGTTGAGCATGTGCCCGACGAGCGAGTCGGCGAACTGGCGGAACGAGGTCGCACCGTGCCGCTGCAGCACCTCGGGCAGCCGCCGGGAGTCCTTCCGCAGCCGCGGGTCGTTCAGCGCGGCGCGGGCGTCGTCGTAGCGGGTGATCATCCAGAACGTCAGCCCGTTCGGGCCGGTCGCACGGGTGACCGGACGCGCGTCGCGCAGCTCGCGGTAGAGCGCATCGGGATCGTCGAAGAAGTCCTGGTCCAGCACCACCGGCCGGGTGTCGTGGTCGATCGTCATCGTCGGCTCCTCGTCCTGGGTGACCTCGGCTCTCGCCAGGATTGCACTCCTCGTGCAAAAATGCACTCGTGAGGAAAGGGACGGAACGGCGGCCGTCGGCCCGGGAGCGGAACCGGCGGTCCATCCTGGACGCCGCGCAGGCCGTGCTGCGCGAGGACCCGGACGCCTCGCTCGACGAGGTCGCGGCCCGCGCCGGCGTCGTCAGGCGCACCGTCTACGGTCACTTCACCAGCCGGCACGACCTGGTGGTCGCACTCGTCCGGGCGGCGTCGGCGGACTTCGTCGAACAGGTCGGGGAGGTCGACCCCGACGCACCCGACCCGGCCGGCGAGCTCGCGGCCACCCTCCTGCGCACCTGGAGCACGTCGCGGCGCTACGGCCCGGTCATCGCACTGGCCCGCCGGACCGCCGACGACGAGATCCGCGCCGCGATGGCGCCGTTCCACACGATCATGATCCGGCTGCTGGAGAACGGGCAGCGGGCCGGTGTGTTCTCCCGGCACGTCGCGGCCCCGGTGCTGGCCGAGGTGCTGCAGGCGGGGTCGATGGCCTACCAGCACGCCGCACAGGACGGGCGGTGGGACGGCGACGAGGCCGACGTCGCCCTCGGGCACCTGCTGACCCTCGGGGTCCCCGTGGCCGACGCGCGTGCCGCGGTCGCCCGGGCGACCGCGGCTTGACCTCGACCCGACTCCAGCTCCTACGGTCGCCGGCATGTTCACCGACGAGGAGATCAGCTACCTGCGCGGCCAGCGGATCGGCCGGCTCGCGACCGCCCGACCGGACGGGACGTTGCAGGTGAACCCGGTCGGATTCGGCGTCAACACGACGCTGGGGACCATCGACGTGGGCGGGTTCCGGATGGAGCGCAGCCGCAAGTTCGGCAACGTCGCCGCCAACGGTCAGGTCGCGTTCGTCGTCGACGACGTGCTGTCGACCGACCCGTGGCGGGTGCGGTTCGTCGAGATCCGGGGACGGGGCGAGGCGCTGACCGAGCCGACGGACTCCGCGGGGCAGACGACGAGGTCGGGACCGATCATCCGGATCCACCCGACGCGGGTCCTCACCCTCGCGCTGTCACCCGAGGATCAGCAGGTGGATCCGCACGAGGCGGGGATCCGGGCGCGCGACGTGGGGTGAGACCGCTACAGCATCGCGTCGATCTCGCTGCGGTGGAACGCGAGCGGCGTGGCGGGGAACCCGTAACGGTCCTGGTGTCGTGTCCCCGACCCGCACCACCCGCAGCGGCCCACCGCGTCGTAGACCGCCCGGCCCTCCAACTCGGCCCGGCGGGCCGTGACTGCACGGTCGGCGCGGGTCGGCCGCGGGGCCGACCGCCGCGCGGGGCGCGCCGTCGAGCGGCCGGACAGGCGGAAGTACAACCAGATGCCCGCCACCGGCAGCGCGACCAGACCGGCGGCGACCACGAGCCACTGCAGGACGCCGATCACCGTGCCGACGACGAGGACGGCGAGCACGACGATCCCGATCGCCTGGGCGAGCTTGAGCACGAGGTTCGACATCGCGGGTCCTCCACGTCCGGCGTGGGTGATTGCGGCCCCGATGTCGAATCGCCGCGGTATCGCGTTACACCGCCCCGGCGGGCCCGTGCACCGTCGCGCGCGGCGGTCAGCCCTCCGCTTCGCGGACGTCGGCTCCCCGCTCGGCGAGCGGCGGTACGTCTCCTCCTGCTTGCACTGCTGGTCCGCCACCCGCTGACGCTCCCGCTCCGCAGCCTGCTGTGACTGTTGCTGCGCTCGCTCCGCCGAGCGGCGGACCTTCTCAGCCTCTCGTTGAGCTGCGACGGCTTCGTCTAGCTTGAAGAGCGCCACGACCGACTCCGTCATGCGTAGGGGCATCTACCCCCGACATCGGCCGAACGGACCACCCCGTTGCATTAGGCACTTGCGAGGTGTAAACGAGATCGACTCCCGGAGCCGTTCGTGTTGGTGGCGCGGCCGCCGATGTCCGAGTTGGTCTGCGCCGTCGCGAGACGGTTGCCTTGGGGCGGTCACTCGATCGCCGTGCTCCCGGTTGTGTAGACAATTGCCCCGGGTTCCATGTTGCGCAAGGCGGCGATGACGAACGAGCTTGCCATCGCGCCGGCTCGTTCCGGGCTCGTTCGTTCGACGACGACAGCTTGGTATGTGCCATGGACGGCTACACCGATGATCATCGCGGCGATCATGTCGGCGGAGGCTGAGGCGTGCGGGTGGCGAGCGTCGAGGGTCCGGCGGACCCGCCGCGCGACCTCATCGCGGATCGTGTCGAGCAGCGTCTGACGGATGCGTGCGGCGGGTCCGGCGGCCTCGGGGCCGAACAGCAACATGAAGCCGGCGGGGTTCGTGGCGGCGTGGTGGAAGAAGGCGAGCATGTCGCCTTCGAGCTGCTCGGACACGCTCAGTACGTCGGCGGACTCGTATGCGGTCACCAGGTGGACGCGCATTCGCTCGGCCTCGCGGTGCAGGCACGCGGTGTAGAGGTCGTCCTTGCTGCCGAACCGGCTGTAGTACGTGGCTTTGGTGGCCGTGGACCGTTGGGTGATCGCGTTCATCGTCGCGCCGTGATAGCCACTCTCGCCGAAGACCAGGACGGCGGCGTCGAGGAGATCGTCGGTGCGCCACCGCATCCCGTTGCGGGTGCGGGCGCCCTCCTCGGCCGGACTCATGGAGCCAATCTACGGCCCACCCGTATCCCCTGAGTTATACCGCTCGTTCTGACTCAGTGAAGGCCATCACCGGTCGAGGAGGACGGGCATGATGAAGAAGGCAGCGGTACGGCCGCTGGCCGCAGCAGCTACCTGCGCCGCACTGGCCGGCCTCGTGATGGTCGGGCAGGCCCAGGCCGACCCGGCCCCGGCCGCAGATGCCTCGACCGCCTGCCCGTTGCCGTCCGGTTCGGCCGCACCAGGCCGCTCCGACCCGGGCGCCCAGCAACTCGACCCGGCCGCCGTGCGCGATGCCGTGGCCTACGCCCAGGCGAACATGCGGCTCTCGGTGCGGATCTACCGCAACAACTGTCTGGTCGGGACCGGACCGCTGGACCCGGCCACTCAGAACGTGCCGTTCAACGTGTTCAGCTCGACCAAGAGCGTCGTGTCGATGGCCACTGGCGTCGCCTACGGTCAGCGCAAGCTTGCCCTCGACGACCCGATCGGCAAGTACCTACCCGAGGGGCCCGGCTGGGGCGACGCCGAGCACCGAGCGATCACCATCCGCAACCTGCTCAACGAGGCCGGCGGGCTGGACGAGGCGATCCTCAGTGAGTTCGCCACGGTCGGCAACGACCCGAATGTGGCACGTCAGGCACTCGCCCTGCCGATCACTCACGAGCCCGGCACGAACTTCGACTACAGCCAGCGCACCCCGGACCTGGTCGCCTTCGTCGTCGCCCGCGCCGTCGGACAGGACTTCCAGGACTTCGTCCAGGACAACCTGTTCGACCCGGTCGGCATCGACCGCAGCAGCTACTTCTGGCTGCGCGACCGCTCGGGCAACACCTACGGCTACGCGAACCTGTTCATCCCCAGCGAGCAGTTCGCCCGCCTCGGCCTGCTCATGCAGAACGGCGGGCGCTGGAACGGTGAGCAGGTCGTCCCGGCCGACTACGTCGAACAGGTGAGCGTCCCCTCCGCGCCCAACCCCTGTTACGGACTGCTTTTCTGGACCAACCGCGGCGACACCTGTAAGACCACCGACATCCCCGCCAGCAGAGTTCTGGACCACCAGCTCACCCCGAGCGCGCCCCGGGACATGTACGCCATGGTCGGAGCCCTGCAGCAGAACAACTTCATCATCCCCAGCCTCGACATGACCGTCACCTGGACCGGAGTCCTCGGCGACAAGGCACCCGACCCGCAGGCCATCGCCAGCGCCAGCCCCAGCGCGGACCTGTACTACAACTTCTTCCGCATCCTCATGCGCGGAGTCCGCGACCAAGACGTCCCCGACCCCGGGCCGTACGTCGCCGATGCGGCGAGCCCGAACCTCGATCCCGCCAACTACCTCGATCCGAAGATCCTCGGCAACGGCATCGGGATCGGTCCGTACGCCCCACCCGGCTGCAACCTCGTGTTCTGCCCACCTGGTGACCTCACCACCGGCCCACGCCAGGAGATCCCGGACATCATCGAGTCCGTCGGCGGCGCGACCGACCCCAGCAACAACTCGTAACCGCGGGCGGGTTTCGCCCCCATCCAGACGTTGAAGCGGAACGAATCAGCACGATCCGCGGACCTGCGGTGTTCGCGATCGCACAGGGTCTGAGCTGGGTGACCGTGGCCGGGCACCTGTCGTTGCCTGTCGCAGGTGGTGGGCGCGCTGACGAAGGGCTGACGAACATGTGTGGCCTTCTGGCCGCCCCCGGCAGACTGCGAGGATGTCAACCGCTCTCCCGCCGATCCGCTCCGTCGTCGACGAGCTGCTCGCGACCCCCGTTCGCACGGAGGAGGTCCGAACGCAGGCGCCGTCGGCTCCAGGCCTCTACGCCTGGTGGGCTCCACCGGCAATCCTGCCCGAGCTCGTCGGCCCCGCCCACTCCACGGTGCCGGATCTCCGGCTGCTCTACGTCGGCCTCGCAACGAAGCTCCGCTCCCGGCTCGCCTCGAACCACCTCCGCCGAAGCGGCAGCTCGACCCTCCGGCGCACCCTCGCCGGCCTTCTGCTCGATGAGCAGGGATACCGGACCTGCTGGACCGACCGAGTCGTCCTGGTCGACGACGACGAAGCCCGGCTCACCGAATGGATGGGCGACAACCTCCGCGTCTCCTGGTGTCAGTACCCGACACCGCACGAAGTGGAGGCCCACATCATTGGGATCCTGCACCCGCCCCTCAACGTTGACCACGCCGCCGGGCCCGCTCTTCAGGTCGTCAAGGCCGCGCGGCGCCACTACTACGACAGCGCCGGGCCCCGTCCTTGAACTAGACCTCACTGAACCCCGAACCCGGAATCCGCGGAGACACGATCCACTTCTTCCGGCCGCGAACGACGACGGCGAGATCACCGACTCCGCCCTGGCCGCCTACGTCGCCAAGTACGCCACCAAGGGCACCGGCAAGAGCGAAACCACCGTCCGACCTATCCGCGACATCGCCCACCTCGACCGCCTCGACATCACCCCCGCACCACCGGCGGCTGATCGAGACGGCCTGGGAGCGCGGCGGCGGCGGGCGCGAGGAGTACGAGGGGCTGATCCTGCGCCCGTGGGCGCACATGCTCGGGTTCCGCGGCCACTTCCTCACCACGTCCCGCCCCTACCCGACCACCTTCGGCGCGATCCGCGGCGACCGACGCACCTACCGACTCGGGGAGACCCTCGCCGCCCTTGACACCCCCACCGAGCCCGGGGCGGTGCTGGTGGTCAACGACTGGTCGGTGGTCCACATCGGGCACCGCAACGACGCGGAACGAGAGATCGCACTCGGCATCCCCGCCCCGGCGCTCTACCGCTGGCGCTGCCAGGGCTGGGGACCCCGCGGCCGACGGATGGCAAGATGCTCCGCCACATCCCCGACGACGTCCGCCAGTGGGTCGCGTCGCTGCGGGAAGAGGTGCCGTGATGGCCCGCCCTCCCCTACTGATCGGCACGCACGGCCGCATCCGGATCTACAAGCTGGGCCCGAAGCGGTACCGGGCCCGGACGCAGTTCCGCGACCATGACGGCGTCATCCGGCACGTGGGGCGGGTGGGGTCCAGTTCGGCCGGCGCGGAGCAGACGTCGCTCGCAGCGCTCCGTGACCGGGGCCGTGCGACGCGCAGCGGGGAGATCTCCGCGGACTCGACGATTCGTGAGCTGGGTGTGCTGTGGCTGTCGGAGATCGAGCGGGCGGTCTCGCTGTGCAGGCGGTCGCCGAACACGCTCGCGCTCTACCGGCTCCGGTTCGACATGTGCGCGACGGGCTCGGACGCCTCCGGGTGCGGGAGCTGAGTACCGGCCGTCTCGACCGGCTCGTGATCGAGGTGCACGACCGTCACGGGAGCGCGGCGGCCACGACCGTGCGCACCGTGCTGAGCGGCATGGTCGGGCTCGCGGTGCGCCACGACGCGCTGCGGGCCTCGCTGCACGAGGACGAGAAGTGCCGTGACCTCGACCTGGTCGAGCTGACCGACGTCAGGCTGGCGACGGGCCTGCGGATCGGCGAGGCGACCGCGGTCACCTGGGATGCGCTCGATCTGGAGTCCGGGACCGTGGAGGTGCGGGGCACGGTCATCCGCATCAAGGGGTCAGGTGACCACGCATGTGTACCGCGGGACGGTCGCGACGCTGATGGCCGACGCCGGACTCTCGGCCCGCCAGGCCGCGGACCAGCTCGGCCACTCGACGATCTCGATGGCGCAGGACTTCTACTGCGGGCGCACGGTGGCCGCGAGCGGGACGAAGGAGGTCCTGGAGGTCTTCGGAACGACGTCGACCCCCGGAACCCACTAGTGGGGGTTTCCTGGGGGTCGATCTTGAGTCGCTACCCGGGTCACTTCACTGACCTCGGGAAAGCTCCTCCGATTGGACTCGAACCAATAACCGCCCGATATTCTGTTGAATCGTGCGGAATGTGCGCCGACGTTGATCCACGTGCGCCTGACCTGCTGGAACCTGTGCAATAGCGTGCATTCGCGTTGTGTGACGTTGCCCCGCGTGCGCGCAATTCACCGCCCTTTGATCGACCTTCCAGGCGCCGTCGGATCGGCATTGGCAAAAGCCAACAGCCGCGCGTACCCTCCGGCCCATGAGCGCCGTTGGCAAAAACCAATACTCGCCGGGCACTACGCTCCCGGCCCGTGACGACAGAGCGACCCGACGAACCGAAGGTGCTGGACGCGTTGACCGAGCTGCTGTCGTTACGGGACGACCTCACGACGATGACGGACGACCGGCTCGTCGCCGCGGTGCTGCAAGCGCGCGAGGCACGGAAGGACGCGGAGCGGACCGCGGCCGTCGAGCTGAGCCGGCGAGGCTGGTCCTGGGCGCGCATCGGCAAGGCGATGGGTGTCGATCCGTCCACCGCGTACCGGTGGGTGCACCCCCGGGAGTCCTGACCCGCCGTCCCTGCCGCCGCGCTGGCGGTGCTCGATGAGCGCCGCGGTCGAGCCCGTCGACGCCCGCCGCGTCGGCGCCCCGGTCTGGGCACTGAGCCTTTGCCAACCTGATCATCCGTTGGCGATCATGAGGGTCTGAACTGCGGCGACGAGCTCGGCGGCCCGGGCCGGGCAGGATCTGATCTTGCGCAGAACCTTCCAGTTCTTCAGCTCGGC
>NZ_JAMXSG010000138.1:0-14979 GCF_024124365.1 Pseudonocardia sp. McavD-2-B | reverse complement strand
GGACCAGGTCCCGCACACCGCGTCCGGTGACGAGGTGCCGGGCGACCAGGCTGCCGAGCCCGCCGGTCCCGCCGGTGACGAGCACGGTGCCGTCGGTCCGCAGGGCCGGGCGCGCGTCGGATCCATCGGGCTGCTCGTGCGTCGCGGCGATCCGGGCCAGGCGCGGGGCGCGCAGCGCGCCGTCGCGCACCGCCAGCTCGGGCTCGGTGGCGAGCGCGGTCAGCGCCGCGGCCAACCCGGAGAAATCCGTGCCGGCTGCGTCCGGGTCGAGGTCGAGCAGCCCGAAGGTGCCCGGGTTCTCGTGGGACGCCGACCGGACCAGACCACGGACCGCGGCGGCCGGCAGGTCGCCGACACCGCCGTCGTCCACCGTGACGGCGCCACGGGTGACGACCACCAGCCGGGCCGTCGCGAGCTCCTCGGTGGCGAGCCACCGCTGGAGCTGCTCCAGGACCCGGACGGTGCAGGCGCGCACCTCCTCGGGCCGCCCGGTGACGCCCGGCTCGGCCGCGACCGGGAACAGCACCACGTCCGGCACCGGGTCCGTGGCCGACACGAGTGTGGCCAGGTCGTCGACCTGCACGGCGTCCGGCACCGCCCCGGCCAGCCCGAACGGGTCGGCCCCGAGGACGGCGACCACGGGAGCGGCCCCCTCCGCGGCGTCGACGACCGTCCAGTCCAGCCCGAACAGCGCGTCACGGTCGGTCCGGGCGGCACGCAGCTGTTCGGCGCCGACCTGCCGGGTGTGCAGGGCCTCGACGGTCACGACCGGCGCACCGGCCCCGTCGACGGCCCGCACCGACAGGACACCGTCCGCGCTCGGCGCGATCCGCACCCGCAGGGCTGCGGCTCCGCCGGCCATCAGCGACACCCCGGACCAGGAGAAGGGCAACGCCCCGCCGCCGGTGCCGCCGGTGCCGTCGGAAGCGAGTGCCGCCAGCAGCGACACGTGCAGTGCCGCGTCGAGCAGGGCCGGATGCAGGCCGAACCCGTCGGTGCCACCGGCGCCGTCGGGGAGCTCGACCTCGGCGAAGAGCTCCTCGCCACGGCGCCAGGCTGCGCGCAGGCCGCGGAACACCGGGCCGTAGACGAAGCCGGCGTCGGCGAAGGTGTCGTAGCAGCCCTCCGTGTCGATCTCGACGGCGTCCGGCGGCGGCCACACCGCCGCGTCCGCCCCGAGGGGGGCGGCGGGACCGGCCGGCGCCAGCGCACCGGCCGCGTGCCGGGTCCAGGCGTCCTCGCCCGCGCCCTCCGGCCGGGAGTGGATGCCGATGGCCCGGTTCCCGTCGGGGTCCGGCGCGTCGACGGTCACCTGCAGCTGCAGGGCCCCCTGCTCGGGCAGGGCCAGCGGGGCGGCCAGGGTCAGCTCCTCGACCCGGTCGCATCCGACCTGGTCACCGGCCCGGATCGCCATGTCGAGCAGCGCCGTGCCGGGGACCAGTACGTGCCCCAGCACCGTGTGGTCGACCAGCCACGGGTGCGAGCCGCGGGACAGCCGTCCGGTGAACACCACTCCCCCGCCGGACGCGAGCTCCACGGCGGCGCCGAGCAGCGGGTGCTCGGGCGCGCCGAGCCCGGCCGCGCGGACGTCGCCGTCCGCGGTCCGGGCCGCCGGCCAGAACCACTGGTGCTGGAACGCGTACGTCGGGAGGTCGACACGGGCCGGCCGGGTCCCGGTGAACAGGTCGTGCCAGCCGCCGGTGCGCCCGGCGGCGTGCAGCTGCGCCCGCGCGGTGAGCGCGGTCGTCTCCTCGTCGCGGTCGCGGCGCAGCAGGGGCACCGTGACGGCGCCCTCCGGGACGGTCTGTGCGGCCAGTGCCGACAGGACCCCGTCCGGTCCGATCTCCAGGTAGGCGGTGACGCCCGCGGCGTCCAGCGACGCGAGACCGTCGGCGAAGCGGACGGTCTCGCGGACGTGACGCACCCAGTACTCCGGATCGCACAGCTGACCCGGCCGCGCGAGCGCACCGGTCAGGTTCGACACCACAGGCACCACCGGCTCGGCATAGGTCAGCCGCTCGGCGACCGCCCGGAACCCCTCGAGCATCGGGTCCATCAGCGGCGAGTGGAACGCGTGCGACACCTGCAGCCTGGTGGTCCGCCTGCCCTGCTCGGCGAGCCGGGTCCCGACGGCCAGCACGGCGTCCTCGGTGCCGGACACCACCACCGAGGCCGGCCCGTTCACCGCCGCGATCGCGACGTCACCGGTGAGCAGCGGGGTGACCTCGTCCGCCCTCGCCTGCACCGCGATCATCGCGCCGCCGGTCGGGAGCGCCTGCATCAGACGGGCCCGCGCCGCCACGAGGCGGGCCGCGTCGGCCAGCGAGAACACCCCGGCCACGTGCGCCGCGGCGATCTCGCCGATCGAGTGCCCGGCCACCAGGTCCGGCCGCACACCCCACGACTCCACGAGCCGGTGCGCCGCGACCTCGACCGCGAAGAGCGCGGGCTGGGTCCAGCCGGTCTCGTCCAGGCGACCGGACTCCCCGTTGTCGGCAGCCCACATCACCTCGCGCAGCGTGCCGCCGTCTGCCGGCTCCAGCTCGGCGTCCAGCGCGGCGACGACCGCGTCGAACGCCTCGGCGAACACCGGGAACCGGACGTAGAGATCCCGGCCCATGCCGGGACGCTGCGAACCCTGCCCGGAGAACAGCAGGGCCGTGCGGCCGCCGTCGCTCTCCCCGGTGACCGCCGCCGGGTCGGGGCGGCCGCAGGCGACCGCGTCGAGCGCGGCGAGCGGATCGGGACCGGCCCCGGCCAGGACGACGGCGCGATGGGCGAACTCCGACCGGGTGGTCGCGAGCGCGTGGGCCACGTCGACCCGGCGCGGGCCGGGCTGCTCGGTGAGCGCGTCGCGCAGCCGCGCCGCCTGGGCGCGCACTGCCTCCGGCGACCGGCCGGACAGCACCCACGGCACCACGCGGGGTTCGGGCTCGGCAGGCTCGCCGGGCTCGGCGACGGCGACGGGCTGCTCCAGCACGATGTGGGCGTTGGTGCCGCTGATGCCGAACGACGACACACCCGCCCGGCGCGCACGGCCGGTCTCCGGCCACGGCGTCGGCTCGGTGAGCAGCGCGACCGTACCGTCGGACCAGTCCACGTGCGAGGACGGCGCGTCCACGTGCAACGTGCGCGGCACCGTCCCGTGCCGCATCGCCAGCACCATCTTGATCACACCCGCCACACCGGCCGCGGCCTGCGTGTGACCCAGGTTCGACTTCACCGAGCCCAGCAGCAGCGGCCGGTCGATGTCCCGGTCCCGCCCGTAGGTCGCGATCAGGGCCTGCGCCTCGATCGGGTCACCCAGCGTCGTGCCGGTGCCGTGCGCCTCCACCACGTCCACGTCACCCACACCCAGGCCGGCGTTCGCCAGCGCCCGGCGGATCACCCGCTGCTGCGACGGACCGTTCGGCGCGGTCAGCCCGTTCGACGCACCGTCCTGGTTCACCGCCGACCCACGCAGCACCGCCAGGATCTCGTGACCGTTCCGCAGCGCGTCGGACCGCCGCTCCAGCACCAGCATCCCGACGCCCTCGGACCAGCCGACGCCGTCGGCGGCGTCGGCGAAGGCCTTGCAGCGCCCGTCCGGGGACAGGCCCCGCTGCCGGGAGAACTCGACGAACGTGCCCGGCGTCGACATCACCGTCACGCCGCCCGCGAGGGCCAGCGTGCACTCCCCCGCCCGCAGCGCCTGCGCGGCCAGGTGCATCCCCACCAGCGACGACGAGCACGCGGTGTCGACCGTGACCGCCGGACCCTCCAGGCCCAGGGTGTAGGACACCCGGCCCGAGGCGACGCTCGGCGAGCTGCCCTGGCCCTGGAGCCCCTCGAACTCCCGGCCGCCCAGGATCGAGCCGTAGTCGCTGTACATGACCCCGGCGAACACACCGGTGGCGCTGCCACGCAGCGAGACCGGGTCGATCCCGGCCCGCTCGACCGCCTCCCAGGAGGTCTCCAGCAGCAGCCGCTGCTGGGCGTCGGTGGCCGTCGCCTCACGGGGGCTCATCCCGAAGAAACCGGCGTCGAACCCACCGGCGTCGTGCAGGAACCCACCGTGGCGGGTGGAGGAGGTGCCGATGTGGTCGGGGTCCGGGTCGTAGACCGACCCGAGATCCCAGTTCCGGTTGGTGGGGAACCCGGAGACCGCGTCGACGCCGTCGTCGAGCAGCCGCCACAGGTCCTCCGGCGAGGACACCCCGCCGGGGAACCGGCACGCCATCCCGACGACGACGACCGGGTCGTCGGCGACCGCGGCCGGGGCCGCGACGGGGGCCGGCACTACTCCGTCGGCCCCGAACAGCTCCTCGTGCAGGTGCTCGGCGAGCGCGGTGGCGGTCGGGTGGTCGAACACCAGGGTCGCGGTGAGCCGCAGGCCGGTGGCCGTGCTCAGCCGGTTCCGGAGCTCGACCGCGGTGAGCGAGTCGAACCCGAGGTCGCGCAGCGGTGCCCGCTCGTCGACCACGGCCGGGTCCGCGTGCCCCAGGACCATCGCGATCCGGGCGCGGACCAGGTCGAGGAGCTCCCGGTGGCGCGCGTCGGGCCCGAGGGCCACGAGCCGGTCCACCAGGCCGGCGACGGTCGCCGCACCGCCGGCCGCGGCGCGGCGGGTGCGGGTCCGGACCAGGCCGCGCAGGATCGCAGGGACCTCACCGGACTCCGCCAGCGCCGCGGTGTCCAGCCGCACCGGAGCGACGAGCGAGGGACCGTCGGCGGTGCCGCTCACGGCCAGGGCCGCGTCGAACAGCGACAGGCCGTCCTGCGCCGACAGCGGCGGCATCCCGGAACGGGCCAGGCGCGCGGCCTCGGCGTCGTCGAGGGTGCCGGTCATACCGCTGCCCTGCTCCCACGGCCCCCAGGCCAGCGAGAGACCGGGCAGACCCGCGGCACGGCGGTGCGCCGCGAGGGCGTCGAGGAAGGCGTTGCCCGCGGCGTAGTTCGCTTGTCCGGCGCCGCCCAGCACGCCCGCCACCGACGAGAACACGACGAACGCGTCGAGGTCCAGGTGCCGGGTCGCCTCGTGCAGGTACCAGGCCGCGTCGGCCTTCGGCGCCAGCACGGTGCCGAGCCGCTCGGCGGTGAGCGAGGCGAGCACACCGTCGTCCAGGACGCCCGCGGTGTGCACGACCGCGGTCAGCGGCCGGTCCGCGCCGGCGTCGGCGACGAGAGCGGTGACCGCGGCGGGGTCGGACACGTCGCAGACCCGCACGGACACCGAGGCGCCGCGGGCGGTGAGCTCGTCGACGAGCACGGCGCTGCCGGGGGCGTCGGCCCCGCGGCGGCTCGCGAGCACCAGGTGCCGGACCCCGTGGACCTCGACCAGATGGCGCGCGAGCTGCGCGCCGAGGCCGCCGGTCCCACCGGTGACCAGCACCGTGCCGTCCGGATTCCAGACGGCCGGGTCGCCCCCGACGGGCAGCCGGGTGAGGCGGGGGGCACGGATCTCCGCGCCGGAGAGCGTCAGCGCAGGCTCGTCGGAGCCGAGAGCCGAGGCGAGGGCGTCCGCGTCGACGGTGCCGTCACCGCCGAGATCGAGGTGGCCGACGGCGCCGGGGTGCTCGGTCTGCGCCGACCGCACCAGCCCGGCGACGGCGGCGGCCGCGAGGTCGCTGCCGTCGGTCGCACCCCGGGTCACGACGACCAGCCGGGACCCGGCGAGTGCGTCGTGCCGGAGCCATTCCTGCAGCGTCCCCAGGACCTCGGCGGTGGTCCGGTGGGTACCGGACACCGGGTCGCCGGCGCCGTCCACACCGAGGACGACCACCTCCGGGACCTCGTCGCGCGCGGCGATCACGGCGACGTCGGTGCCGGAGCCGACGGGCACACCCGCGTCCGCGAGCGGGCCGGCGAGACCGAGGGGGTCCTCGCCGAGCACCGCGACCGTGCGCGGTGCCCCGGTGGCCGCGACGGGCTGCCGGGTGACCTCGAACAGCGCGTCACCGACGCCGTGGGTCGCCGCGTCGGCGGCGACGGCCCGGGTGAGCAGCGAGTCCACGGTGACGACCGGTGCCCCGGCCGGGTCGCTCGCCCGCACCGACATCGCGTCGGCGCCGGACGGGGCGAGCCGCACCCGCAGCGCCGTGGCCCCGGAGCGGTGCAGGGACACACCCTGCCAGGAGAAGGGCAGCGCCGCCGTCCCGCCGCCACCGAGCCCGGTGAGCAGGGAGGTGTGCAACGCCGCGTCGAGCAGCGCCGGGTGCAGGCCGAACGCGTCTGCGGACCCGGCCGTCTCCTCGGGCAGCGCGACCTCGGCGAACAGCTCCTCGCCGCGGCGCCAGGCCGCACGCAGGCCGCGGAACACCGGGCCGTAGCCGAATCCGGCGTCGGCGAAGGCGTCGTAGCAGCCCTGGACCTCGACCGGCTCGGCCCCGGCGGGCGGCCATTCGGTCGTCACCTCGCCAACGGCGGGGCTCCCGGCGGTGCTGAGCGCTCCGGTCGCGTGCCGGGTCCAGGTCCCGTCGTCACCGGAGCGGGACCAGACACCCACGGTGCGGCGTCCGGCCTCGTCGGGTGCCTCGACGGCGACCTGGACCTGCACCGACCCGGAGGTGGGCAGGACCAGCGGGGCGCCGAGGGTGAGCTCGTCGACCCGGTCGCAGCCGACCTCGTCGCCGGCACGGACGGCCATCTCCAGCAGCGCGGTGCCCGGCACGACGACCCGGCCGGCGACGGTGTGGTCGGCCAGCCACGGGTGGGTGCGCAGCGACATCCGCCCGGTGAACAGGCATCCGTCGTCGGCGGCCAGGCCGACGGCGGCGCCGAGCAGCGGGTGCCCGGCCGCGCCGAGCCCGACCGCCCTCAGGTCGGCCGTCCCGCCGAGCGGCCCGGCGGGCCAGTACCGCTCCCGCTGGAAGGCGTAGGTGGGCAGCTCGACCCGGCGTCCGCCGGTGAGCAGCGCCGGCCAGTCGACGTCCGTGCCCGCGGTGTGCAGCCGGGCCAGCGCGGCGAGCGCCGCGCCCGGCTCGGGGCGGTCCTTGCGCAGCAGCGGGACGACAACGCCGTCGGCCGTCTGGCTGCTGACCAGCGCGGACAGCACGCCGTCCGGTCCGAGCTCCAGGAAGGTGCCGACGCCGGCGCCCTGCAGGGCGGTGACGCCGTCGGCGAAGCGGACGGTCTCGCGGACGTGGCGCACCCAGTACCCGGGGTCGCACAGCTCCCCCGGCCCGGCGAGCGCGCCGGTCACGTTCGACACCACCGGGATCGACGGTTCGCGGTAGGTGATCCCGGCGGCGACGGCCCCGAACTCGGAGAGCATCGGGTCCATCAGGGGCGAGTGGAACGCGTGCGACACCCGCAGCGCGGTGGCCCGGTGCCCGTCGGCGGTGAACCGGGCGGCCACCTCGCGGACGGCGTGCTCGTCGCCGGAGACGACGACCGACTCCGGGCCGTTGACCGCCGCGATCGACAGCCGGTCGGTGACGTACGGGGCCACGTCGTCCTCGGTCGCGCGGACGGCGATCATCGCGCCGCCCGCCGGGAGCGCCTGCATCAGCGACGCCCGCGCCGCGACCAGCCGCGCCGCGTCGGCCAACGAGAACACCCCGGCCACGTGCGCCGCGGCGATTTCGCCGATCGAGTGCCCGGCCAGGACGTCGGGGGTGATCCCCCACGACTCCACCAGCCGGAACAGGGCGACCTCGACCGCGAACAGCGCCGGCTGCGCCGCCCCGGTCTCGTCCAGCGGTCCCGCGTCCGAACCCCACACGACCGGACGCAGGTCCGAGCCCAGCTCGGCCTCCAGCGCGGCCATGACCGCGTCGAACGCCTCGGCGAACACCGGGAACCGGTCGTGGAGCTCACGGCCCATGCCGGGCCGCTGCGAACCCTGCCCCGAGAACAGCACCGCGGTACGGCCGCCCCGGACCGTCCCGGTGACCACGGCCGGGTCCGGGAGGTCCGCGGCGAGCGCGGTCAGCGCACGCAGGGCCTCGTCGCGGTCGGCGGCCAGGACGGCGGCGCGGTGGTCGAACAGGGTGCGGCCGGTCGCCAGGGACAGACCGACGTCGGCGGGCCGCAGTCCGGGGCGCCGTTCCAGCGCCTCGGCCAGCTTCCCGGCCTGCCCGGCCAGTGCCTCGGGCGTGCGGCCGGACAGCACCCAGGGCACGGCCCGGTCGTGGTCGGTGTCGTCGGGGGTCGCGACCGGCCCGGATGCGTCCGTGGCCGGCTGCTCCAGGATCACGTGGGCGTTGGTGCCGCTGATCCCGAACGACGACACCGCCGCCCGGCGGGCCCGCCCGGTCTCCGGCCACGCCCTCTGCTCGGTGAGCAGCGCGACCGTGCCGTCGGACCAGTCCACGTGCGACGAGGGGACACCGGCGTGCAACGTCGCCGGCAGGGTGCCGTGCCGCATCGCCTGCACCATCTTGATCACACCGGCGACACCGGCGGCGGCCTGGGTGTGGCCGATGTTCGACTTGACCGACCCGAGCAGCAGCGGCCGGTCGGTGTCGCGGTCCCGCCCGTAGGTCGCGATCAGCGCCTGGGCCTCGATCGGGTCGCCCAGGGTGGTGCCGGTGCCGTGCGCCTCGACGACGTCGACGTCGCCGGTGGACAGCCCACCGCTGGCGAGTGCCTGGCGGATCACGCGCTGCTGCGACGGGCCGTTGGGCGCGGTGAGACCGTTGGACGCACCGTCCTGGTTGACCGCCGACCCGCGCACCACGGCCAGGATCTCGTGACCGTTCCGGAGCGCGTCGGACTGCCGCTCCAGCACCAGCATGCCGGCGCCCTCGGCCCAGCCGACGCCGTCGGCGTCGTCGGAGAACGCCTTGCAGCGTCCGTCCGGGGACAGGCCGCGCTGGCGGGCGAAGTCGACGAACACGCCGGGGGTCGACATGACCGTCACGCCGCCGGCGAGTGCGAGCGAGCACTCCCCCGAGCGCAGGGCCTGCATCGCCCAGTGCATCGCGACCAGCGACGACGAGCAGGCGGTGTCGACGGTGACCGCCGGTCCCTCCAGCCCGAGGGTGTAGGACACCCGGCCCGAGGCGACGCTCGGGGAACTGCCGCTGCCCTGGAAGCCCTCGTACTCGGGCCCGGCGAGCACCGTGCCGTAGTCGCTGTACATGACGCCGGCGAACACACCGGTCGCGCTGCCGCGCAGCGAGACCGGGTCGATCCCGGCCCGCTCGACCGCCTCCCAGCTCGTCTCCAGCAGCAGCCGCTGCTGCGCGTCGGTCGCGGTGGCCTCCCGCGGGCTCATCCCGAAGAACCCGGCATCGAACTCGGCGGCGTCGTGCAGGAAGCCACCCTCGCGGGTGTAGGAGGTACCGAGGTGGTCGGCGTCGGGGTGGTAGAGGTTCTCCAGGTCCCAGCCGCGGTCGGTGGGGAACCCGGTGATCGCGTCGCCGCCCGAGGTGACCAGGGTCCACAGGTCGTCCGGGGTGGCGACACCGCCGGGGTAGCGCGACGCCATGCCGACGATGACGATCGGGTCGTCGGCGACCGCGGCGGTCCGCACCGGGGCGGCCGGGAGGTCGTCGTCGGTGCCGAACAGGTCGTCGGCGATCACGTCGACCAGCAGGTCGACGGTCGGGTGGTCGAAGACCATCGTGGCGGGCAGTCGCAGCCCGGTGACGGTGTTGAGCCGGTTGCGCAGCTCCACCGAGGTGAGCGAGTCGAAGCCGAGGTCGCGGAACGCGCGCCCGGCGTCGACGTCGGCGGCGCCCGCGTGGCCCAGGACCAGCGCGACCTGGCCGCGGACGAGGTCGAGGAGCACCTCGCGCCGCTCCTCGGGGGTGAGCGGGGCCAGGCGGTCCCGCAGCCCCGACGCGGCGGCCGAGCCGGCGACCGCGGCACGGCGGGAGCGGCCCCGGACCAGGGTCCGCAGGACCGCGGGCACCTCCCCGTGGGCGCGCAGCGCGGCCGGGTCGAGACGCATCGGCGCGAGTGCCGGTTCGCCGGTGGCCAGGGCGGCGTCGAACAGGGCGAGTCCGTGCTCGACGGTCAGTGCCGGGACCCCGGAGCGCGCGAGGCGCGCCGCCTCGGCCTCGGTCAGCTCTCCCGCCATGCCCTGCTCCCAGGGGCCCCAGGCCAGGGCGGTGCCGGGAAGCCCCTCGGTGCGGCGCCGCAGCGCCAGGGCGTCGAGGAACGCGTTGCCGGCGGCGTAGTTCGCCTGTCCCGGGTTGCCGAGCACTCCGGCGACCGAGGAGAACATCACGAACGCCGCGAGGTCGCGGTCGCGGGTCGCCTCGTGGAGGTGCCAGGCGGCGTCGACCTTCGGGCGGAGCACCGCGGCGAGCCGCTCGGGGGTCAGCGTCGCGACCAGCCCGTCGTCGAGCACGCCCGCGGCGTGGACCACCGCGCGGACCGGGTGGTCGTCGAGGAGCGCGGTGACCGCGTCGCGGTCGGACACGTCGCAGGCGACGACGGTGGCGCGTGCCCCGGCGTCGGCCAGGTCGGCGACGAGCTCGGTGGCGCCCTCGGCGTCCGGGCCGCGGCGGCTGACCAGCAGCAGCTCGCGTACGTCGTGCGCGGCCACCAGGTGGCGGGCGAGCACGGCGCCGAGACCACCGGTCCCGCCGGTCACCAGGACGGTGCCGGCGCCGAGGGCGGCGGCCGTGGTGTCGTCGGCGGGTGTCCGGCGGGCCAGGCGGGCCGCCCGCAGCTCCCCGTCGTGGGTGCGCAGCTGCGGCTCGTCGCCGCCCAGCGCCGCGGCCGGCAGCGTGGCCGCGGCGTGCGGGTCGAGGTCGAGCAGGCCGAACGCGCCGGGGTTCTCCGACTGCGCGGACCGGACCAGGCCCCACACCGCGGCCGCCGCCGGGTCGTGCCCGGTGGTGGCGCCGCGGGTGACGACCAGGAAGCGGGTCCCGGCGAAACGCTCCTGCTCCAGGCGGGCGCGGACCAGGCCGAGCACCCGGGCGGTGAGCGTGTGGGCCGCTGCGGCGGCGTCCTCGCCGCCGGGGTCCGCGGGCGCGGCGACGGGCAGCAGCACCGGGCCGGCGGGCGTTCCGGCCGGCAGGTCGTCGTGGTGCTCGACGGTCGCGCCGAGCTCGGCCAGTGCGCCGGTCAGGTCGAACGGGTCGTTCCCGACCAGGACGGCCGTGGTGGCGTCGGGGAGCGGTCCGGCATCGGGGACGGGGGTCCAGTCGAGGCCGAACAGGGCGTCCCGGACACCGGGGGCGACGTCGTCGGGAGTACCGACCGGCCGCATCTCCAGCGCCCGGACCTCGGCGACGGGTGCGCCGCCGATGTCGGTCGCGGAGACGGTGAGGGTGCCGTCGGGGTCGCGGCGCAGCCGGGTCCGCAGCGCGGACGCACCGGCGGCGGCCAGCGAGACACCGCTCCAGGCGAACGGGACGCCCGCGGCGGTGGTGCCGGCCGTGTCGCCGCCCCGGTCCTCGACCAGCCATGCGGACTGCAGGGCGGCGTCGAGCAGGGCGGGGTGCAGGCCGTAGGCCGTGGCGGTCCCGTCGGCGGGTTCGGGCAGGGCGAGCTCGGCGAACACCTCGCCGTCGCGCCGCCAGGCGGCCCGCAGGCCCTGGAAGGCCGGGCCGTAGGCGAAGCCCTCGGCCGCGCGGGCCGGGTAGAAACCGTCGAGGTCCACCGGTTCGGCGCCGGCGGGCGGCCAGATCCCGTCGAGCGGGTCCGGGACCGGCGGGAGGGCGGTGACCAGCGTGCCGGTGGCGTGCAGGGTCCACCCGGCGTCGGGGTCCGGGTCGTCGTCGGTGCCGTGAGGGCGCGAGTGGACGGTGACGGGCCTGCGGCCCGCGGCGTCGGCCGCCCCGACGCGGACCTGGGTCCGGACGGTCTCGTCGTCGGGCAGCACCAGCGGTGCGGTGAGCGTGAGCTCCTCGACGTGGTCGCAGCCGACCTCCTCACCGGCGCGCAGGACGAGCTCGACGAACGCGGTGCCGGGCAGCAGGACCCGGCCGCCGACGGCGTGGTCGGCCAGCCACGGCTGGGTGCGGGTCGAGATCCGCCCGGTGAGCACGAGGCCCTCGCCGTCGGCGAGCGCGACGACGCTGCCGGCCAGCGGGTGCCCGGTCGTCCCGGTCCCGGCCGGTGCGCCGGTCGCTCCGGACGGCCAGAAGTGCCGGTGCTGGAAGGCGTAGGTCGGCAGGTCGACGTGGTCCGGCCCGGCCGGGAGCAGGGCGGTCCAGTCGACGGGGACGCCCGTGGTGTGCAGCGTGGCGAGCGCGGTGAGGGCGGTGCGCTCCTCGTCGCGGTCGCGGCGCAGCACCGGGACCGTCACGGTCGTGTCCTCGGGCAGGGACTCGCGGGCCATCGCCGAGAGCACCCCGTCCGGACCCAGCTCCAGGAACGTGGTCGCGCCGGCCTCGGCCAGCGCCCGCACCCCGTCGCCGAAGCGGACGGCCTCGCGGACGTGCCGCACCCAGTACCCCGGGTCGCCCAGCTGACCCGGCCCCGCCAGCGCACCGGTCACGTTCGACACCACCGGCACCACCGGCTCGGCGTAGGTGAGCTGCTCGGCGACGGCTCGGAACTCCTGGAGCATCGGGTCCATCAGCGGCGAGTGGAACGCGTGCGAGACCCGCAGCGTGGTGACCGAGCGGCCCTGCGCGCGCAGCTGTTCCGCGACGGCCAGGACGGCGTCTCGTGCCCCGGCCAGCACGAGCGAGGCGGGTCCGTTGACCGCGGCGACCGCCACGTCGTCGGTCAGGTGCGGGCGCACCTGCTCCTCGGTCGCACGGACGGCGACCATCGCGCCCCCGGTCGGCAACGCCTCCATCAGCGACGCCCGCGCCGCGACCAGGCGCGCCGCGTCGGCCAGCGAGAACACCCCGGCCACGTGCGCCGCCGCGATCTCACCGATCGAGTGCCCCGCCACCAGGTCGGCCCGCACACCCCAGGACTCCACCAGCCGGTGCAGCGCGACCTCGACCGCGAACAACGAGGGCTGGGCCGTGCCGGTCTCGTCCAGCGCCGCGGCGTCGGTGCCCCACACGACCGCCCGCAGGTCACCGCCGAGCTCGGCGTCCAGCACCGCGACGACGGCGTCGAACGCCTCGGCGAACACCGGGAACCGCCCGTACAGCTCGCGGCCCATCCCGAGCCGCTGCGAACCCTGCCCGGAGAACACCACCGCGGTGCGGCCGGGCCGGGCGGTCCCGGTCACGACGGCCGGGTCGGGGGTGTCCGCGGCGAGCGCGGCCAGCGCGCGCAGGGCGTCGTCGCGGTCTCCGGCCAGGACGGCGGCCCGGTGGGCGAACCGCGACCGGCTGCTCGCCAGTGCCGACGCGACGTCGGCCGGGACGAGGCCGGACCGGTCCTGCAGGTGCGCGCGCAACCGGTCGGCCTGCCCGCGCAGCGCCTCGGGGGTCCTGCCGGACAGCACCAGCGGCGCCAGGCCGTCCCGGGCGGATGCCGGGGCGACCGCGTCGGCGGGTTCCACCGGCGACGGCTGCTCCAGCACGACGTGGGCGTTGGTGCCGCTGATGCCGAACGAGGAGATCCCGGCGCGGCGGGCACGCCCGGTCTCCGGCCACGGCGTCTGCTCGGTGAGCAGCTCGACCGCCCCGGCGTCCCAGTCGACGTGCGAGGAGGGCTCGGTGACCCCGAGGGTGCGGGGCAGCACCCCGTGCTGCATCGCCATGATCATCTTGATCACACCGGCGACACCGGCGGCGGCCTGGGTGTGGCCCATGTTGGACTTGACCGAGCCGAGCAGCAGCGGCTGCTCGCGGTCCTGTCCGTAGGTCGCGAGCAGGGCCTGGGCCTCGATCGGGTCGCCCAGGGTGGTGCCGGTGCCGTGCGCCTCGACGGCGTCGACGTCGGCGGTGGACAGCCCACCGGAGGCCAGTGCCTGCCGGATGACCCGCTGCTGGGACGGCCCGTTGGGCGCGGTGAGCCCGTTGGAGGCGCCGTCCTGGTTGACCGCCGAGCCGCGGACCACGGCGAGGATGCGGTGGCCGTGGCGGAGCGCGTCGGACTGCCGCTCCAGCAGGAGCATGCCGACGCCCTCGGACCAGCCGACGCCGTCGGCGGACTCGGAGAACGGCTTGGATCGCCCGTCGGGGGCGAGGCCGCGCTGGCGGGAGAACTCGACGAAGGTCTCGGGGCCCGCCATGACGGTGACACCGCCGGCGAGCGCCCGGTCGCACTCCCCGCCGCGCAGCGCCTGCGCGGCGAGGTGCAGGGCGACCAGCGACGACGAGCACGCCGTGTCCACCGTCATCGCCGGACCCTCGAAGCCGAACGAGTAGGAGATGCGGCCCGAGGCCACCGACAGCGCGCTGCCCTGGCCCTGGAAGCCCTCGAACTCGTCGCCGTCCAGACGGGTGCCGTAGCCCGAGTACATGACGCCGGCGAACACACCGGTCCGGCTGTCCCGCAGGCTGTGCGGGTCCAGCCCGGCGCGCTCGATCGCCTCCCACGACGACTCCAGCAGCAGCCGCTGCTGGGCGTCGGTCGCCATCGCCTCGCGCGGGCTCATCCCGAAGAAGTCCGCGTCGAAGCCGGCGGCGTCGTCGAGGAACCCGCCGGAGCGGGCGTAGGAGGTGCCGCGGTGCGCGGGATCGTCGTCGAACAGGTCGTCGAGGTCCCAGCCGCGGTCGGTCGGGAACCCGGCGATCACGTCGGTGCCCTCGTCGAGGACCCGCCACAGGTCCTCGGGCGAGCCGATCCCGCCGGGGAAGCGGCAGCTCATCCCCACGACGACGACGGGGTCGTCGGCCGTGGTGATCCCGGCGATGTCGGCGCCGGTCCCGGAGTCGCCGTCGGCGTCCGGGCCGAGGAGCCCGACGAGCAGGTGCTCGGCGAGCGCGACGACCGTCGGGTAGTCGAAGATCGCGGTGGCGGGCAGCCGCAGACCGGTGGCGGCGCCGAGCTTGTTGCGCAGCTCGACGGCGGTCAGCGAGTCGAAGCCGAGGTCGCGGAAGGCCAGCTCGGGGTCGATGCGGTCACCGCCCGCGTGCCCGAGCACGGTCGCGGCCTCACCGCGGACCAGGTCGAGCAGGGCGGCGCGCCGCTCGGCGCGGCCGAGGGCACCGAGCCGCCCGGCCAGGCCGCCGGCGTCGGCCG
>NZ_JAMXSG010000137.1:0-14985 GCF_024124365.1 Pseudonocardia sp. McavD-2-B | reverse complement strand
CGACCCGGAAGCCCGGCGCACCACCCAGCTCGCGGTGACCGGCACCTTCGCCCCGACCGGGGCGATCGACCAGCAGGGCCGCCTGGCCTCGGTGCACCCCGACCTGCGCGCACCGACCGCCGACGTCCTGCGCGCCGACCAGCTCGCCGAGCTCGTCGGTGTCGCACCGCGGACGCTGGAACGCCTGGTCCGCGGCCACATCGGACTGACCCCGCTGTGGCTGATCGAGTGCCGTCGCCTGCAGCACGCCGCCGCGGTGCTCCGGACCGACCCGGGCACCGCACTGGCCGGGCTGGCCGCCGATCTCGGCTACGCCGACCAGGCCCACTTCACCCGTCGCTACCGGGCGGTGCTCGGCGAGACGCCCGGCGCGACCCGGCAGGCGGCCCGCGCGGCCGGGTGATCACGGGTACTGCTGCGACAGAAGGTGCTTCACCACGCGCAGTTGCTGTGGTCGGATACGCCGGACGCAGGAATCCAGGTCACCCGCCGTACTACCCTCCCGCGCATGGCACGCCGGCCCGAACCCGACCCGACGACCTGGTGGGCACGCTACGGGCACCGGCTGGAAGGACCCCCTGTGACGAACCCGGCGCAGCCCCCGGCTCCCGAGGTCCCGCGTCCCGAGCTCCCACGTTCCGAGGCCCCGCGCGGGAACCCCGGGGCGGCCGCGGCGGACCTGCGTGAGGACACCATGCTGCGCGCGCGGCCCGACCGGCCGCGCACCGGCTGGCGGCGCGCGCTCTACGACGTCACCGGCGGCCGTGTGAACCCCGGCCCGAGCGACGCCGAGGAGCTCCGCTCCGGGCTGCTGGCCCGGGTCCGCGCGCCGCTGGCCGGGGCGCACCGGGTGGCGGTCATGTCGGTGAAGGGCGGCGTCGGCAAGACCACGGTCGCGGCCTGCCTCGGACAGGCGCTGGCCGAGCACCGCGGGGACCGGGCCGTCGTCCTCGACGCCAACCCCGACGCCGGCACGCTCGCCGACCGCCTCACCGGCGACTCCCGGATCACCGTCCGCGAGCTGCTGAACGATCTGGACTCGGTCGGCACCTGGACCGACGTGTCCCGCTACACGAGCCTCGCCGGGCGCCTGCAGGTCCTGGCCTCGGAGCAGGACCCCGCCTCGGGCGAGGCGTTCTCCCGCGACGAGTACGAGCGCGTGGTCGACCTCCTGGGCCGCTTCTTCAACATCATCATCACCGATTCCGGCACCGGGATGGTGCACTCCACGATGCAGGGCACCCTCGCGCGCGCCGACTCGGTCGTCGTGGTCGGGGCCCCGACCGTCGACGGCGCGGGCCGGGCCAGCAAGACGCTGGACTGGCTGGTCGCGCACGGCCACGGCGACCTCGTCCGCGACGCGGTGGTCGTGCTGTCCTGCGACCGGCGCAGCGCCGAGGTCGACGCCGCCCGGATCCGCGAGCACTTCGTCCAGCGGGTGCGCGGCGTCGTCGAGGTCCCGCACGACCCGCACCTGGCCACCGGCGGCCGGGTCGACCCGGCCCGGCTCCGCCCGGCGACCGCGGACGCGTTCCTGGAGCTGGGCGCCCTGGTCGCCGACGCGTTCGACGTGCGACGACGCGACTGAACGGGCCGCGTACGCTGGTCCGCGAGATGAACACCGCGCGCAGCCAGAACCGTCCCGACGACAACCCCTGGGTCCTCTCCACCCGTGAGCTGGCCCGCCGCCCCGGTAACCAGCGCACCGTGGCCCGTACGGTCCCCGCGCCGTCGGGCGACGCCGAGATCGGCCTGACCGGGGTGATCACCGTCCCCGGCGGGTCCGACGTCGAGCTCGACGTGTCCCTGGAGTCGGTGACCGAGGGCGTCTACGTCTCCGGCACGGCCGATGCCCGGCTGGCGGGGGAGTGCTCGCGCTGCCTGGAGCCGATCGGTGAGGACGTGCAGGTCCGGATCGGCGAGCTGTTCGCCTACCCGGACTCGGTCACCGAGGAGACCACCGACGCCGACGAGATCCCGCGCCTGGTCGACGAGCGCATCGACCTCACCCAGACCGTGCGCGACGCGATCGTCACCGAGCTCCCGATGGCGCCCCTGTGCCGCGAGGACTGCCCCGGTCTGTGCGTCGAGTGCGGCGAGAGGTGGGCCGATCTCCCGTCGGATCACGGGCATGAGACACTGGATCCTCGTTGGGCGGCGCTCCGTGAGCGTCTGCCCTCCACCGACTGAGCGGCGGCTCCACGTGAGCCCGCTCCCCGGTGGGCAGACCTGATCGTTCGAAGTACCGAGGAGTGTCATCATGGCCGTTCCCAAGCGCCGGATGTCGCGGTCGAACACGCGTGCGCGCCGGTCGCAGTGGAAGGCCACTGCGCCGACCCTGGTCGCCTGCTCGAACCGCGCCTGCCGTGAGCCGAAGCTGCAGCACATCGCCTGCCCGACCTGTGGGCAGTACGACGGCCGTCAGGTCACCAGCCCGGCCTGATCGCAGCAGTGGGCGACAAGAGCGTGACCGGTCCGGTGACGGACCGGTCACCTCTGCTGTCCGCACTCGGTGTGGACCTGGACGAGGCGCTGCTCACGCTGGCGCTCACCCACCGGTCCTACGCCTACGAGCACGGCGGTCTGCCGACCAACGAGCGCCTGGAGTTCCTGGGCGACTCGGTGCTGTCGATCGTGATCACCGAGCGGCTCTACCGGGACCACCCGGACCTGCCCGAGGGGCAGCTGGCGAAGCTGCGCGCGAGCGTGGTCAACATGCACGCGCTCGCCACCGTCGCGGTGGCGTTGCCGACGCCGGACGACGGGCCGCACGGCCTCGGCGCGTACCTGTACCTGGGGCGCGGTGAGGAGCTGACCGGTGGCCGGTCGAAGGCCAGCATCCTGGCCGACGCCACCGAGGCGCTGCTCGGCGCGGTGTATCTCGCGCACGGCCTCGAGCCGTCCCGCGAGCTGATCCACCGGCTGTTCGCGGACCTGCTGCACAGTGCCCCGCTGCTCGGTGCGGGCCTGGACTGGAAGACCAGCCTGCAGGAGCTCACCGCCGCCGGCGGGCACGGCGTGCCCGAGTACCGGATCGACGAGGAGGGCCCGGACCACCTGAAGGTGTTCACCGCGACGGCCGTCGTCGGGGGTCGTGACCTCGGCAGCGGTGAGGGGCGCACCAAGAAGGAGGCCGAGCAGAAGGCGGCCGAGATCGCCTGGCACGCGCTGTCCGACGAGAGTGCCGGCTCCGGGCGGTAGCCGTCGATGCCGGAACTGCCCGAGGTCGAGGTCGTCCGCCGCGGCCTCGCCGACCACGTGCTGGACCGGCGGATCGCCCGCGTCGAGGTGCTGCATCCGCGCGCGGTACGCCGGCATCCGACCGGCGCGGACGACTTCACCGGCCGGCTGACCGGTCGCACGCTGTCCGCGGCGGCGCGGCGCGGCAAGTACCTCTGGCTGGAGCTGGACACCGCGGGCCCCGGCGACGACGCACTGCTCGCGCACCTGGGGATGTCCGGGCAGATGCTCGTGGAGCCCCCGGACGCGCCCGACGAGAAGCACCTGCGGGTCCGTGTCCGGTTCGACGACGACGGCCCCGAGCTCCGCTTCGTCGACCAGCGCACCTTCGGCGGGCTGTCGGTGCACCCGCTCGCCGCGGCCGCGGGCGGCGGCCTGGTGCCCGAGCCGGTCGCGCACATCGCGCGCGACCCGATGGACCCGGCGTTCTCGGCCGACGACGCCGTCGCGGCGCTGCGTCGCCGTCGCACCGAGGTCAAGCGGGCGCTTCTCGACCAGACCGTCGTCTCCGGGATCGGCAACATCTACGCCGACGAGGCGCTCTGGCGGGCCCGGCTCCACGGCGCCCGGCCCACCGAGAAACTCACCCGGGCCCAGGGTCACGCCGTCCTCGACGCCGCGACGACCGTCATGCACGAGGCGCTCGCCCAGGGCGGGACCTCCTTCGACGCGCTGTACGTCAACGTCAACGGCGCCTCGGGCTACTTCGACCGCTCCCTGAACGTCTACGGCCAGGCGGACCGGGCGTGCCGTCGCTGCGGCACCCCGATCCGCCGGGACGCGTTCATGAACCGCTCGTCGTTCACCTGCCCGCGGTGCCAGCCGGCGCCGCGGCCGCGTCGCTGAGCGGCGCGGGGGTCAGGAGCAGTCGCGTCGCAGCAGGTCCTCCGGGGTGTCGCGGCGCAGCAGCGGCAGTGACGCCCCCGCGGCGACGGCGACCACCGGCGGGCGCGGGACCTGGTTGTAGGTCGAGGCCATCGACGCGTGGTACGCGCCGGACACCGGCACCGCCAGCAGGTCCCCGGGCGCGACGTCGGCGGGCAGCCGGACGCCGTCGGCGATCACGTCGGAGGACTCGCAGTGCCGCCCCGCCACGCGGACCGTCTCCAGCGGCGCCCGGGTGGCGCGCCCGACGAGCCGGACCGGGTAGCGGGCGCCGTAGAGGGCGGGGCGCGGGTCGTCGCTCATGCCGCCGTCGACCAGCACGGTGGTGCGGCCGTCGCCGCAGCGCTGCACCGCGCCGACCCGGTAGAGCGTCACCCCGGCCCGGGCGACGACCGCGCGCCCCGGCTCGACCAGCAGCCGCGGCTCGTCGATCCCGTGCGCCGCACAGGCCCGGGCCAGGGTGCCCCGCACGGCCCGGCCGAAGAGCGCCGGGTCCAGGCAGGGCTCGCCCTCGGCGTAGCCGACCGCGTGCCCGCCGCCCAGGTCCAGCTCGGCGACGCTGATCCCGTACCGCGCACGCAGCGCCGCGATCACCCCCACCATCCGGACCGCGGCCCGCTCGTAGCGCGACACCGACGGCACCTGCGAGCCGAGGTGGCAGTGCAGCCCGGCCAGCTCCAGCTCGGGGCGGGCCAGCACCCGTCCGGCGACCTCGCACGCCTCGGCGGGCGGCATCCCGAACCACGACGACGCGGTGCCGGTCGTGAGCCCCGGGTGGGTGCCGGCGTCGACGTCCGGGCTGATCCGCAGCAGCACCTTCTGCCGGTGCGGCGCGAGCGCGGCGATCCGGTCGACCTCCGCCGCCGAGTCCAGCACGATCCGCCCGACGCCCGCGGTGAACGCCGCCTTGAGGTCCTCGTCGGTCTTGACGGTGCCGTGCAGCACGATCCGGTCGCCGGGCAGCCCCCCGGCCGCGGCCACCGCGACCTCACCGCCGGAGCAGGCGTCGACCGAGCAGCCCTCGTCGGCGACCAGGCGGGCCATCCCGCGGCAGAGGAACGCCTTGCCGGCGTAGACGATCTCGGCGTCGGGCAGCGCGGCCCGGTAGGCGCGGCAGCGGGCGCGGACGTCGGCGGTGTCGAGCACCTGCACCGGGGTGCCGAAGCGGGCGGCGAGTCCGGCGAGGTCGACCCCGCCGATCTGCAGGGTGCCGTCGGAGGTCGTGCGGGTCGTGACCGGCCACAGGCCCGGCTCGAGGCGGGCGGCCAGCGTCGGGCGGAGGGAGGGGAGCAGGTCGGCGAGGGTCACCGGGATGACTCCTTGGTGGCGGGCGCCCGGTGCGGGCGCCGTGCCCCTCCGTTGTCACCCTGCGGGCGCGTCCGTGCCCGCTCCCGCTACGCCGCCCTGACGCGGCCGGTGCCACCACTGGCGGCACCTTGACACGCACCGGGTGCAGTGGTGCGCGCACTACTGCGCACTGCGTAGTACTCTTCGGTGCGCAAGGAGGTGCGATGGACACCAGTCAGCTGCTCAAGGGAGTGCTCGACCTCGCGGTGCTCGCCGTGCTCGACCGCGAGGACGGGTACGGCTACGAGGTCGTCCGCGCGCTGCGCGCGGCCGGGCTCAGCGAGGTGGGGGACGCGTCGGTCTACGGCACGCTGCGCCGGCTCTACGGTGCGGGCCTGCTGACCTCCTACGTCGTCCCCAGCGAGGAGGGGCCGCACCGCAAGTACTACGCGATCAACGGGCCGGGCCGGACCCGGCTGCAGGAGACGACCGACCGGTGGCGCGCGTTCGCCACCACGATGGAAGGCCTGGTGGGCACGTGAGCACCGACGGCACCGGCGGCCCCGACGGCGCCGCCACGACCCGGATCGGCGACCCGGTCGGCATCGAGTACCTGCTCGGGCTGCGGGAGGCGCTGTCCGACCTGCCCCCGGCGGAGGTCGAGGAGATCGTCGAGGACGCGCGGGGCCACCTCGCCGACCTCTCCGACGAGCTGGGCCCCGGCTTCGACCGGGCCGCGGTCCGCGAGCGCCTCGGCACGCCGGAGGCCTACGCGGCGGAGCTGCGCGCGGCCGCGGGCTATCCGGCCCCGCAGGCGCCCGCCGAACGCCCCCGCACGGGCGGGGCGTGGTTCGCGGTGGCCGCGCTCCTCTGCGCCACCGGCCTGATGGTCCTCGCGGGTCCCGCCGTGTGGCAGGTCGGGCCGTCGGCGTCGTTCCCGATGTTCCTCGCGGCCCTGGCCGCCGGGGCCGGGGTGCTCGCCGTGTGGTCCGACGGGCCGGGGCAACCGTCGGTCGCGGCGCTGCCGTCGGTGGTGGCGCTGCGGGAGCGGATCGCCCGGGCCCGGGCCGACGGCGGGATCGGCGGGTTCGTCCTGACCCTCCAGCCCGGCTGGTGGGTGCTGCGCGGGCTGGTCGCGGCCGGGCTCGTCGGATGGGTGTTCGGCGGGGGCGGGTCCGCCGGGCTGCTGATCACCGTCGTCCTGGCCGTCGCCGCGGTGCCGCTGTCGGTGCTGCTCGGCCGCCGCAGTGCGGCCGATCGCCGGCTGCTGTGGGCCGTGGTGCCGCTGAACGCACTGGCCGCGGGCCTGCTGGTGGCCGGGGTGCCGGCCCAGGGGCAGGACCGCACCACCGACGTGTCGTCGTACTCGCCGCCGCCGGGTCTGACCCTCGACGGGAACACGGTGTCCGACGTGCGGCCCTTCGACGCGAAGGGCAGGCCGCTGACCGGGGTCTTTCTGTTCGACGAGAACGGCCGCCCGCTCGCCGTCGATGACGGCTACTGCCCCACCGACGGCTCCGCGGTCACCTCGACCGCCCCGGCGCCCGGGCCGTACCCGCAGGGTGTGCGCACGACCGACCCGTCGTCGGGGGAGTGCGTGACCGTGCCCCCGCCGCCGCTGGTCGTGACGATCCCGCAGACCACGGCGGCCCGTCCGAGTACGCAGGCGTCGCCGACCGCGGCGCCGGCGACCCCGGCACCGGCCACGCCCGGAGCCGGCAGCTGAGCCGGGGGCCGGGCGTCCACGGGGGGTGGGCGCCCGGCCCTCAGAGCCAGTCGTTGTGCTTGAACGCCAGGTACAGCCCCAGTCCGAGCAGCAGCATCAGCCCGATGGCCATCGGGTAGCCCAGCGCCCAGTGCAGCTCCGGCATCTCGTCGAAGTTCATGCCGTAGATGCCGGCGATCAGGGTCGGCGCGAACAGGATCGCCGCCCACGACGACACCCGCTTCATCTGCTCGTTCTGCGCGAAGCCCGCCTCGGTGAGCCGGGTCATCTCCTCGTTCTGCCGCTGCGCGACCAGGGTCGAGGTGACCGTCAGGATGTTGCCGAGCAGGTCGCGGAACCCCTCGACGCGCTCCCGCACCCGCGTGGCGTGGTCGATCACGTCGCGCATCGCCCGGCGCAGCTCCAGGTCCGGGGCGTCGCCGGACTTGGCGAACCGGGCCCGCAGCTCGACGAAGATCTCCTGAAGCGGCTCGACGGCCCGCTGGAACGCGATGACCTGCCGGGTCAGCTGGTAGATGCGCCGTGACACGTTCGGGTCGCCGCGGAAGACCTGCACCTCGATCTCGTCGATGTCGTCCTGCAGACCGTCGAGGACGGGGAAGTAGTCGTCGACGACCCGGTCCAGCACCGCGTAGAGCACCGCCATCGGGCCGTGCGAGAGCAGGTCCGGGTCGCCCTCCAGCCGGTCGCGGACCTCGCCGAGCTGCGGCTCGGCGGCGTGCCGGACGGTGATGACGAAGTCCGGGCCGAGGAACAGGTGCACCTCGCCGATCTCGACGACCTCGTCGGAGTCGACGTAGCGGGCCGGGCGCAGCACCACGAACTCGGTGCTGCCGTAGCGCTCCAGCTTGGGGCGCTGGTGGGCGTTGACGGTGTCCTCGATCGCCAGCGCGTGCAGCCCGAACTCCGCCGCGACCTGGTGGATCTCGTCGACGCCCGGCCGCAGCATGCCGATCCAGCAGAACGCGGGTGCGTCGCCGCTGTGGTCGGCACGGCAGCCCTGCAGCGCCTCGACCGCGCTGTCGACGGAGTCGGGCGCCGCCGCCCGCTTGCCGTCGACGTAGACCGCGTTGTCGATCACCGACATGCACAGACCTCCCCGCCGGGCCGGCCGGGCGGGTGCCCGGACCGTCACCGAGCAGGGTAACCAGCGCTGTGCCGCGCAACCGCCGGGACGAGGTGGGCGACCAGCGCGGTCGCCGGCAGCCCGGCAGGGGCGGCGGGACCGGACGGGCGGGGCGGCGCTGCAGCATGCGCGGGAGCGTGCGCCCCCGGCAGCGGATCGGCCCGGCCCCTGACGCGGTGTTGGCGTCGTCACGCGCGTGTGGTGACGGGTTCCTGAGGCCGACCGCCCGTCCGGGGGACGTGATGGCCACCACCGGGCGTCAAGAACGCGTCAACGCGCGACCCGGTGGGCGTCAATCCGCCGTCATCGCCGCGGGCGCGACCCCTGGTGCGGCGCACGATCCCCGCAGCCCGCCGGACATGCCGGCGGGTGGGCACGACCGAGGAGAGTCCCGTGGCCGACCTGGCCTACACCGCGTTGCTGGTGGCGTCCTTCGCCGTCCTCGCGCTCACCCTGCGCGGGATGGAGAAGCTGTGATCGCGAACATCGCCGGGGGTGTGCTCGCTCTGGCCCTGCTGGTCTACCTGGTGATCGCGCTGCTCCGGCCGGAGCGGTTCTGATGGCGGGGCTCGCGCAGGCGGCGGCGCTGGTGGCGCTGCTCGCCGTGACCTGGAAGCCGCTGGGCGACCGGATGGCGCGGGTCTACACCGACACCCGGCACTGGCGGATCGAGCGGTTCGTCTACCGGGTCTGCCGGATCGACGCCGCGTCCCCGCAACGCTGGACGACCTACGCCGCGGGTGTGCTGGGCTTCTCGTTCGTCTCGATCGCGCTGCTCTACCTGATGCAGCGGCTGCAGGCCTTCCTCCCGCTCGGGTTCGGCCGCGGCACCGACGGCGCCTCCTCGGTGTCGCCCGCGATGGCGTTCAACACCGCGGTGTCGTTCGTGACCAACACGAACTGGCAGTCCTACGTGCCCGAGCAGGTGCTCGGCCACACCGTGCAGATGGCCGGCCTGACCGTGCAGAACGTCGTGTCCGCCGCCGTCGGCATGGCGGTCGCGGTCGCGCTGGTCCGCGGGTTCGTCTCCCGCGGCGACGACGACGGCCGCATCGGCAACTTCTGGGTCGACCTCACCCGCGGCGTCACCCGGATCCTGCTGCCGGTCGCCGTCGTCGCCGCCGTCGCCCTCGTCGCGACCGGCGTCGTGCAGTCTCTGCGCTCCGGGGTGGAGATCACCGCTGTGGACGGCTCGGTGCACACCCTCCCGCTGGCCCCGGCCGCGTCGCAGGAGGCGATCAAGGAACTCGGCACCAACGGCGGCGGGATCTTCAACGCGAACTCCGCGCACCCGTTCGAGAACCCGGGCCCGGTCGCGAACCTGCTGGAGATCTTCCTGCTGCTGGTGATCCCGGTCGCGCTGACCCGGACCTTCGGGGTCATGGTCGGCCGGGTCCGCCAGGGCGTCGTCCTGCTGTCGGTCATGGGCGGCCTGTGGGCGCTCATGCTCGCCGCCGCCTGGCTCGCCGAGACCCACCCCAACGGCCCCGCCGCGCTCGCCGCAGGTGGTGCGCTGGAGGGCAAGGAGGTGCGCTTCGGCATCCCCGGCTCGGTCCTGTTCGCGGTGTCGACGACCGGGACGTCCACCGGCGCGGTCAACTCGATGCACGACAGCTACTCCGGCGCCGCCGGCGGCGTGACGCTGCTGAACATGCTGCTCGGCGAGGTCGCCCCCGGCGGGGTCGGAGCGGGCCTCTACGGCCTGCTCGTGCTCGCCGTCATCGCGGTGTTCCTCGCCGGACTGATGGTCGGCCGGACCCCGGAGTACCTCGGCAAGAAGCTCGGCCGCCGCGAGATCACCTACGCCGCGGTGTCGATCCTGGTCATGCCGGCGTTCGTGCTGCTGGGGGCCGGTCTGGCGATCGCCCTGCCGGGCACCTCCGACGCCCTGAACAACGACGGGGCGCACGGCTTCTCCGAGGTCCTCTACGCCTGGGCCTCGGCCGCCAACAACAACGGCTCGGCGTTCGCCGGGATCACCGTGACCAGCGACTTCTTCCAGGCCGGGCTGGGGATGGCGATGCTCTTCGGGCGCTTCGTGCCGATCCTCGCCGTCCTCGCGCTGGCGGGTGCCCTGGCCCGCCAGCGCCGCGTCCCGGCCGGGGCGGGGACGCTCCCGACCGACGGCCTGCTGTTCGCCGGGCTCGTCGGGGGCACCGTGCTGCTGGTCTCGGCGCTGACGTTCTTCCCGGCGCTGGCGCTCGGCCCGATCGCCGAGGCCCTGTCGTGAGCCGGCGCCCCACCCCGCCCCCCGCCCCCACTCCGACCCCGTCGCCCGCCTCCGGCGGTGCACCCAGGGGAACCTTCGTGGCTTACAGCGCTACGAAAGTGACCCTCGGAGCAGACGGCGGTGGGGGGACCCCTCGACCGGAGGAGACCGTGTCCGTGTCCCACGAGCGGCCCACCGGGCCGCAGGCGTCCGACCCGGCGCCGGCGCCCGTCGCCGCGGGGGCCTTCGCCCCGGGGCAGCTGCTGGCCGCGCTGCCCGAGGCCCTGCGGAAGCTCGACCCGCGCGTGCAGGCCCGCAACCCGGTGATGTTCGTCGTCTGGGTCGGGTCGGTGCTGGTCACCGTGCTCGCCGTCGTCGACCCCAGCGTGTTCGCGGTGCTCGTCGCGGTCTGGTTGTGGTTCACCGTGCTGTTCGCCAACCTCGCCGAGGCCGTCGCGGAGGGGCGCGGCAAGGCCCAGGCCGCCTCGCTGCGGGCCACCCAGCGCGACACCGTCGCCCGCAGGCTGGTCACCGACGCTCCCGCCGACCGCGACGCCGCCGAGGAACAGGTCCCCTGCGCGCAGCTGCACCTCGGCGACCTCGTCGTCGTCGAGGCGGGGGAGACGATCCCCGGCGACGGCGACGTCGTCCACGGCATCGCCTCGGTCGACGAGTCCGCGATCACCGGCGAGTCCGCGCCCGTCATCAGGGAGGCCGGCGGCGACCGCTGCGCCGTCACCGGCGGCACCACGGTGCTGTCGGACCGGATCGTCGTGCGCATCACCACCCGGCCCGGGGAGTCCTTCGTCGACCGGATGATCGCGCTCGTCGAGGGCGCGGCCCGGCAGAAGACGCCGAACGAGATCGCCCTGACGATCCTGCTCTCGGCCCTGACGATCATCTTTCTGCTCGCGGTCGTCGCGATCGCCCCGATGAGCGCCTACGCCGGCACGCAGGTCCCGCTGCTCGTGCTCACCGCGCTGCTGGTCTGCCTGATCCCGACCACCATCGGCGCGCTGCTGTCCGCGATCGGCATCGCCGGCATGGACCGGCTGGTGCAGCGCAACGTGCTCGCCACCTCCGGCCGCGCCGTCGAGGCCGCCGGTGACGTCGACACGCTGCTGCTCGACAAGACCGGCACCATCACCTTCGGCAACCGTCGCGCCACCGCGCTGCACGGCGTGGGCGGCACCGGGACCGACGAGCTCGCCCGCGCGGCCCGGCTGTCGAGCCTGGCCGACCAGACGCCCGAGGGCCGCAGCATCGTCGAGCTCTGCGCGTCCGAGCACGGGCTCGCCCCCGAGGCCGACGCCGCGGAGGCCGTCGCGGAGTTCGTGCCGTTCACCGCGCAGACCCGGATGTCGGGTATCGACCTCGACGGCGAGGTCGTCCGCAAGGGCGCCGCGGCCGCTGTCCTGGAGTGGGCGCAGGCCGCCGACCGGGCCGAGGTCGACCGCATCGTCGAGACCGTGTCCGACGACGGGGGGACCCCGCTGGTCGTCGCGGCCGCCGACGCCCCGGACGGGCGCGGTGCCCGCGTGCTCGGCGTCATCGAGCTGTCCGACGTCGTCAAGCCCGGCATGGCCGAGCGCTTCGCCGAGCTGCGCGCGATGGGTATCCGCACGGTGATGGTCACCGGCGACAACCCGCGCACCGCCGCGGCGATCGCCGCGCAGGCCGGCGTCGACGACCACATCGCCGAGGCCACGCCGGAGGACAAGCTCGCCTACATCCGCCGTGAGCAGGAGGGCGGCCGGCTGGTGGCGATGACCGGCGACGGCACCAACGATGCGCCCGCGCTCGCCCAGGCCGACGTCGGCGTCGCTATGAACACCGGCACCTCCGCCGCTAAGGAGGCCGGGAACATGGTCGACCTGGACTCCGACCCGACCAAGCTGATCGAGATCGTCGAGATCGGCAAGCAGCTGCTCATCACCCGCGGTGCGCTGACGACGTTCTCCGTCGCCAACGACCTCGCGAAGTACTTCGCGATCCTGCCCGCGATGTTCGTCGCGCTCTACCCGTCGCTGGGACTGCTCAACGTGATGGGCCTGGCGACGCCCGAGTCCGCGATCCTCTCCGCGGTCGTCTTCAACGCGCTGGTCATCGTCGCGCTGATCCCGCTCGCCCTGCGCGGGGTGCGGTACCGGCCGTCGTCGGCGGCGTCGCTGCTGCGCCGCAACCTGCTCGTCTACGGCCTCGGCGGGGTCGTCACCCCGTTCGCCGGGATCGCGTTCATCGACCTGCTCGTCCGTCTCGTCCCGGGGATCTGATGCTCACCACCCTGCGCCGCCAGACCGCCACCGGTCTGCGCGTGCTCCTCGTCATGACGGTCCTGTGCGGGATCGTCTACCCGCTCGCGATCTGGGGCGTCGCCCGGATCCCGGGCCTGGAGGCCCGGGCCGAGGGCTCGGTGCTGCCGGGCGGCACCGGGTCGTCGCTGATCGGGATCGACCCGGTCGCGCCCGACCCGGCCGCCGACCCGTTCTTCCACACCCGGCCCGCGGCGTCGGCGGAGGCCGAGGACGGTCTCGGCCCGGCCGACACCGCCACCTCCGGCGGGTCGAACAAGGGCGGCTTCGACGACGGGCTGCTGGCCGCCGTGCAGCAGCGCCGCGCGGTGATCGCCGCCCGCGAGGGCGTCGCGCCGCAGGCGGTCCCGGCCGACGCGGTGACCGCGTCGGCGTCCGGGCTCGACCCGGACATCAGCCCGGAGTACGCGGCCCTGCAGGTGCCCCGCGTCGCGCGGGTCACCGGGCTGCCCGTCGCGCGCGTCGGCGAGCTCGTCGCCGCCGCGACGTCCGGGCGCACCCTCGGGTTCCTCGGGGAGCCGCGGGTGAACGTCACCGAACTGAACCTGTCCGTGCGGGACGCGCGCGGGTGAGCAACGCCGACAATGGCCGGATGAGGGGTGAGCTCCGCATCCATCTTGGCGCCGCGCCCGGGGTCGGCAAGACCTTCGCCATGCTCGGCGAGGCCCACCGCCGCCTCGGGCGCGGCACCGACGTCGTCGTCGGTGTCGCGGAGACCCACGGCCGCGACCGCACCGCCGCGCTGCTCGAGGGGCTGGAGGTCGTCCCGCGCCGGGCCGTGGAGCACCACGGCACCCGGCTGGAGGAGATGGACCTCGACGCCGTCCTGGCGCGCCGCCCGCAGGTCGCGCTGGTCGACGAGCTGGCCCACACCAACGCGCCCGGCTCGCGCAACGCCAAGCGCTGGCAGGACGTGCAGGAGCTGCTCGCCGCAGGCATCGACGTCATCTCCACCGTCAACGTGCAGCACCTGGAGTCGCTCGGCGACGTCGTCGCGACGATCACCGGGGCCCGCCAGCAGGAGACCGTGCCCGACGACGTCGTGCGCGCCGCCGAGCAGATCGAGATCGTCGACATCACCCCGGAGGCGCTGCGCCGCAGACTCGCCCACGGCAACATCTACGCCGCGGAGAGGATCGACGCCGCCCTCGCCCACTACTTCCGGGTCCCCAACCTGGTCGCGCTGCGCGAGCTGGCCCTGCTGTGGATCGCCGACGAGGTGGACACCGCGCTGCGCCGCTACCGCAGCGAGAAGCAGGTGGACGAGATCTGGGAGACCCGCGAGCGCGTCGTCGTCGCGCTGACCGGTGGACGGGAGTCGGAGACGGTGCTGCGGCGCGCTGCGCGGATCGCGAAACGGTCCGGCGGCGCGGACCTGATGGCCGTGCACGTGCTGCGCGGCGACGGCCTGTCCGGCGGCCAGGTCGGCGCCGCCGACCGGGTGCGCCGGATGGCCGAGGGCGTCGGTGCGTCGTTCCACACCGTCGTCGGCGAGTCGGTCGGGGACGCCCTGCTCGACTTCGCCCGCGGCACCAACGCCACCCAGGTGGTGCTCGGCACGTCGCGGCGCTCGCGCCTGGCGCGGGTGTTCGACCCGGGCATCGGCGCGCGCGTCGTGCAGGAGTCCGGGCCGATCGACGTGCACATGGTCACCCACCGTGATGCCGGTCGCGCGCTGCGCCTGCCGCGACTGCGCACCGCTCTGCCCGCGTCCCGCCAGGCGCTCGGCTGGGCCGTCGCCGTCGCGGGCCCGGCCGTCGCGACGGTGCTGGGCGTCGTCCTGTCACCGTGGGTGGACCTGTCCACCGACGTCGTCCTCTACTTCCTCGCCACCGTCCTCGCCGCTCTCGCCGGCGGGCTCGGCCCGGCCCTGCTCGCCGCCCTGCTCGGCGGGCTGCTGCTGAACTTCTTCCTCTCCCTGCCGCTGTACTCCCTGGTCATCGCCGACCCGGGCAACGTCCTCACCGTCGCGACGATGCTGCTGGTCGGGGTGCTCGTCGCGCTGGTCGTCGACCGGGCGGCGCGGCGCGCCGAGCAGGCCGCGCGGGCCCGGGCGGAGGCGGCGCTGCTGGCGTCGTTCGCGCGGACCGTGCTGACCCGCTCCGACCCGCTGCCGCGGCTGCTGGACAAGGTCCGCGAGACGTGGGCGCTGCGGTCGGTCGCGCTGCTCGAACGCGGCGAGGACCGGGTGTGGCGCCGG